>PMJC01000239.1 GCA_003157235.1 Methanosarcina sp. | reverse complement strand
CTGATATTTTCTATTTATGCTTGTTGTTATCGTTTATTCCGTGTTATGTAAGTCTAGATTATTATACCAGCCAAACCGATAATAGCTGTAACTAAAGAAATTAAAGCTACATAGTTTTGAATTAAACTAGAATTTAAAATATACTTATTTAAATATAAGTTAAATTGATTATGGAAATTGAACCATCTATAGTAGAATAAAGCAATAGATATCGATAAAATTTCGAACCTATTTCTAGAAAACCACGGAAATTTGTGCATATCAACTTGATAGCTTCTTTTTGCTAAGAAAGATCTTATATCTAAATATATTTTAGAAATAGGTTTAATAAGATCTAAAGTTTCTCTTTGATTTTCACCTTCAATTAAAGTGGAAATACAACTGAGATTATTTCTCAAAGAATCAATTTCATCTTGTTTTCCGTGTTTGATGTAAATAAATAAGTAATTTGTAATTACTTTTTTTATTTAAAGTGAGTTTTCATGTTCAAAATCATCGATTTGAACACCTACTTCTAAAAGCCTGTCTATGTTATCTAAATACTTTTTTTAAGTAAAATATAAATTTAACCAAATAAAATTGATATTGTCTATCAGCTTTGTTTTCAGATAGAAATTTAACCAAATAAAATGGGAGTGTAAACAAATGTTGAAACTTGGAATGAAAAAGGCACTTGCAGTTTTGCTGGCAGTCCTTTTTGTAGTATCATTGACAGCAGTAGCAGCGAGTGTACGTGAATTTAATCGTGGTGAGCAAAACTGTTTCAATCATAGTTACAGCTTTGGTTTTGTCGGAGGATCTGGACACTGGAAAAATAACGGATACAATCGATTCAGAAAGCTGTTTATTAGATGTGAAAAGAAAATTGAGAATTACCTTGCTTTATCAGATGTAGCCTTTTTCATTTTCAGCCTCTTGATACTTGTTCAGATATTAATGCTGAAAAATAACTANNATTTAACTTCAATTAAATTGGTTTGATTTGATCTTCTAATAATTTTTGATCTTTGAGTGTAATATTCTGTTTTCTACTACTATTAGATTAACTTCTGCATCCAGTACTTTGTTTATTGCTTCTTCACGTTTTGTTTCTGCTTTCCTTATTAAGTCTCCAATGCTTTGGATTTGTGAATCTAATTTACTAGTGATTGCATCCAATTTTTTAGATTGTGTTTGTATAATCTTAGATTCTGCTAATGTCCTCAGATTATTAGCAACATTTATTAAATCCTCGAAATACTTTACTTTTTCCATTTCTATATTGAGCTCTGCTTTTATTTTTTCAAACTCTTCTTCGTCAATCTTTCTGTTACGTTCTTGTTTTTCGATGTCATTTTCTGTATTCATTTACATAACCTCTTATTTTTTTTACGCTGTAAGTGCATACTTAAATATTTCCAAATTCTTGGATTTTAGCTTTCGGTGAATTTGACTGCTTTTTGTTGCTTTATACTCCTCAGTGTGTTTTCTGTGTAGACTGAGCTGGTTAATGCCATATTCCCATATTCTTTACTACTATATGTGAACTTTCCTTTCAATTTTGGAGTAAAATTCATTTGTATTCAGTTAGTATACTAAATACCAAAAAATAAATATTTATACCAATAGCGATGTTCTCACTATTGTTCCATAAACTTGTTCATTCTTTCAAGAGCCTTGCCCTCAGTATGCGTTGATATTAGTCGGAAGAGAGCATATTTTTCTGATTTTAATAGTTTCACCAACTTTTGTGATAAAATTACCACAAATTAAGACTACCAAAATAATTAATTCCTTTTTAATTTTGTCAAATGTTTGTTTTTGTATATATTATGCACTCTTATACTCTTTGAGATATTTTTGATTCAATTGATTTGTCAATAAATTAATCGGCAGATACAATTGATGATTAATTTCCCAATTAAATGATATAGATTTATTGCGGAAAGGATATTATATTGATATTAAAGTTGTATTTTTGACCAATTATTATTTGGATCATACAGGACCAAAGTCTTCCAGACAATTCTTTATTCACATATCTACCGATTATTTCTCACTTTTTGACTGATTAATTTTAGTTAAAATATAAAATAATCCCCTTAGCTATTTTTAATTAATTGTGCGAAAAATAGCTTCGGAATAAAAATTACTTTTACATAAAATGTTTTAACCTTGAACAACAATTTGATATTAATGACGTTTTATTATTTCAAAAGACATTCTAAAATTTAGCATTGAGTTCTTTCTAAAAAGCAATGTAGATTAATTTCATATCAAATTCTGGTTGTGTCCTGGAGTCATCCATGAGTCATTATAATGGATCTAAAGAAACCCCTAAATTTCGCACTATGCTTATGAATGAATATAACTTACACGTGAAAATCAAAGGTTCATCGAAATCCTCTAAAGTGAAAAGATAAAGAAAAGATTGAGGAATAACCAAATAGAATCTCAAAAAGGTTTTCAAACAGAATTATGTAACTATGCAATCAAATGAAGCTTTCTGAACCTATTTTAGCATTTGCAGAAATCACAGGGATTCACGACCGAAAAGGAAAATGAAGTTTCGGAAAAAAGGATATCTCAGGTGAATATAGAGCTGCTCAAAATAAATAGATATTAAGAGAACGGTTCAGTCACATGTTTCTGAAAATATTAACTGATCAATGAGAGAACACCGATTTGTATGGATTTCAAAAAAATACATATTCTATTGAATCTAAATGGGATGATTTATAACAGATTGCTCCGAACTGCAGGTCCTTTCATTTTAAGAAAGTGGAAGAAAATATATAAAGATTGCATTTTAACTATAGAGGATTACATGCTTCCTGAAGTTCTTAGAATTCAGGTAGAAGTATTCAATCGTGAAAACAGGAAAAAACTTGTAAACTATTCAAAGAGCTTCAGAGATATCTTCTATGTTATTAAAAATAACTATAAGGTTATAGGCTACTGCATTTATTATTTGAAACCAGCACTTTCTTTTAAGGGTTTTGAGATGCAATCGGTTCTTTCTGCAATCGCAATTGACATTAATTATAGAGGCAAGGGTTTTGCTGAGAGATTACTGAAAGAAAGTATTGATGAAATGAAACTAAATGGAATATAATTTATTACATTATAATTTATTATATCATAATTTATTACATTAAATGTATAGATAAACAATCATCATCCTATACAATTATACAAAAAATTGGTTTTAGGAAAATTACTGAGACAAAAAATATATGGGCTACGGGGAAATTTGTTATAAAATGGAATTGAAACTTGTTTAATCTTTTTACCCTTGATCTTATAATAAAATTTATCTCAAATGAAATTGGCTATTAACCTATTTTTGGTTCTTAATTCAGTACTTTACTAACCATTAATAGGTGATTTAAACGTAGATCTATCTATTTCATTTTTCTTAAACGGTGATTGACAACATAGCTTTATCTTTATCAGTAAATTGTGCTATAGAGAAATTCGATAAACTATGCTTTTGAGTATTGGAGAGTTTAAATCCCTTAACATTAATTTTTATTTATAAAAACTTTTACTGATTTTGCTATTAAGCAAGCATAAAAACATTTTCAGTCAGTTGG
>PMJC01000410.1:1911-2564 GCA_003157235.1 Methanosarcina sp. | reverse complement strand
AACTTTTCTACTGATAAAATATATCTACTAATTAATTAAAATAATTGTTACATTACTTTGAGTGGATATCATTTTAGAAATTATAATAACGCCCTAAGGAAAACAACATTTTAACTTGCGAAACAGCAATTCTGGAAAAAATCTTTTAACCTACATTACTACATAAGCTAAAAAAAGCTGTGATTAGAGAATATTAACCAGATAAAAATTGGCGAGTAATTCTACTGGTGTTCTATTAGTATTCTATGTATAATTACATAATATGATTGATAAGAGTATTAATTAGAACTAATAAAATAATCTGATAATCATATGTTGTCGAAAATGCTTACAAGATTCCAAAGTTTATGAAGAACTGTGTGCATATCGTGGCCAAAAAATTATCAAAAAATTTACTCATCTTTAGGATGACACCGTTATAACGATCAAAAAGATTAATGAAGAAAGTATCCATCTTCACAATGCTTCTGGAGGAATGGTTTCCCTTATGTGAGAACCAAAGTCAGAAATTGCCTGGGATAGATATAGAAAAGTATTAATTGGAGAATTATGAGTAATTATATGAGGGTTATATAATTTAAGTAAACTCCTTGATAAAATCATGAGGTAATAATGATGTGTAGTGTTGGAGACGCGTTTGATATCGATATGGA
>PMJC01000410.1:0-1900 GCA_003157235.1 Methanosarcina sp. | reverse complement strand
CTTCTTCTGCGTGGCACGGCAGGAACTGTGGCTATTGTAAAAGTAGGTTCTTGTGAACAGTTCTTTCTGGAAACTGATAACGAAGAAATTGTACTTGGACTGGAACCCCATGATCTAATTGTTGCTTCTGCGCTTTCGGTAGATGAGAATACTGAGAAAGGGCTTAAGTGCGTTCTCTTCATGATTCGGGAAATTAGGTCACCATTAATAGTCCTTCCGAAGAACCATCCTGCATCACCAAGGCTTCCAATCGTAGTGTCTGCTGGTAAAAAGACTGTGCTAAGCTGCAATATCACACCTGGCACGCACCCGAATCAAGACATACTATGCAGTTCAAATGAATTTGATAGTCTTGAGGTAACAGGAACACTAGAAGGGGTACAAATTAGAAATATGCCACAGTGTGAGGTATTAAGGGTTAACTTTGATATCTGACCAACAAATTTCATTAGGAATAAAGAAATACTGGAGGAAACTATTTCGGTCTGATTGTAAAGATTACAATATTTCCTTCTTCGGAGGAAAAATCACATGTTAAATGAAGTTTTTGGTCATTTGTCGTTATAAGGCTGATGTTTTGAAACACCTGAATGTCAGCAATTCCTCTAAAATCCACTCTGATTCCGTAGTCCCTATTTCTCTTGTAAATATATTTTTACATTTAAAGCCTTTTTCATCATGGTATGTTAATACTCTATGTTCTCTACAGAAATTGAAATGTGTGCAATAGAGAATCCTTCGACTTACTAAATAATTTATCTTCTTCGAGAATCCTATTATCTTCCTTGAAACCTTATTGTTGTCTTGCCTGAATGTTAGATTTTGCCTTTCGAGTAAACTTGTTAATATCTCATATTCTGAATGCATATCACAAATTCTGTAAAATATACCAGGATGAAGGATCAATAGTTATGCTGACAAAGTTTTATATCTTGTCTTCACTTATGCACAGGTTTTTTACTGCATAATATATGCATTTTATCAGTTTCAGTCGAAATAAAAAGAAGTTTTTACTTAAATTTTTTGAAAATAAACCGATATCATTAAAATCAGCGCGGCAGCAAAAAGCCAAATATTTCTATTTAAAACACTGCGATTTTATTACTTGAAGAGTAGAAAATCTATAAAATTAACTGTAAAATCTGGAAAATGGCGTTATTTTACCAGAAAATATTGCTGTCATATCGAATTAAGTTTTTAAGTTGTAATTAAAAAAATACCATGAGAGTGTATTATATCAAAATTTATGCATAATATCTACTTGTAATACAAATCCAATAATCAACGGTTAAGAAATTTTCTTGCACGAAGACTATAAATTATGTTGCAGAAGTTGCTTCACATTTTAGTTTCTTTGATTAAAATCGATACTTTTCCC
Organism: Methanosarcina sp.; assembly: GCA_003157235.1. Classification (GTDB taxonomy): domain Archaea; phylum Halobacteriota; class Methanosarcinia; order Methanosarcinales; family Methanosarcinaceae; genus Methanosarcina. The sequence continues at coordinate 522 of PMJC01000410.1, read as the reverse complement.
AGTAGAAAGAATTGGCCGTCCTAATAATCAATTTATAAAGCATTAGATAGCAGGTTATGTGCAGTTATCGGTTAATAGAACTAAATCAGACGTCTCATATCTCTCCCTTCCAAAGTAAAAAGGCAAATTATAGCTTCTTTACGCAATGGTTATTCTATCATCCCTGGAATAGTATTTATTAACTGATAACTTCACATAATAAAATATGCTATTTAATATAGAGAAGATCAATTGCACTCAGTCTTCTTTGAAACTTTTTGAAAAATCCGGTTTCGATATCAAAAAAGAGATGGAGTTTTGATATGGACGAGAATATCGACGAACTTGAGGATCATTTTTGCAAAAAAGTAGAACCTACTGAAGGCGAAGCTATCAAACTAGAACATGTAATGATGGAAAAAGTTTCTATATAATCCTGCACGAAGAAAGTTTCTTAGAATAATTGGGATCTTTGGGAAGGATGAAAAGAAGTTGAAGGAAGATTCAGGATTAAACGATTTCTTCTTTAAGTTTCATATGGAT
>PMJC01000319.1 GCA_003157235.1 Methanosarcina sp. | reverse complement strand
ATCGTAGACGCTGCTCTTAAAAAGATTTTAATCTCATTTCCGTATTTGTGGGTCAGATTCTCTACATAATATTTTTGTTCGGTTGTTTTTTCCCTAGAATTTTTTTCTTCATCTTTTCTAAAACTTCAATGCGATAAGCAAGCATTGACTTGATAAATCGATCTATTTTTATGAAGAAGTTTTTTGCAGCCCTAGCCAATTTCGCAATAAACTCTGTAAGTTCTCCAATATTAGTTCAGATATTGTATCTCATTTTAATTTTCCTATATTTATATTATTACGGTCTCTGACAAATGCATTAGAAAATGCCTCGGAAAAAAGCTGGTCTCTGAACCTAGCCTTGGCCTTCATAAAACTCTTCTGATTGTGAATTTCCTTTCTTCAGGTTGATCCGCTTCAAAATCTCAGAAAGAAGCCTGATTTTTCTCCCTTAATTCTTTTTCATGAGTCTTCTTTTATCTATCTGAGCTTTATGAAAACTTCCTATATTGCTAGAGACCTCCCTATTTTCTTTTTCAATTCAGACTTAATATCCAAAAGGTCTTATTTAGTTGAATACCTTTAATAATGTTCCTTCCGGAAACTTCATATACTCCACACAATAGTTTTTAAGGAAGCTTCATTCCTGACTCCAAGTGTCGTGCTATCAAATTCATGTCCTGCTCCTGAGGAAAAGATTATGCACAATTTTTGACTTTTTGTCTATTCAAGGTCCTAAAAAACTAGTAATCTTTCTGACTATTTCTTTATAGGGTCCTATCTTCGAATGCTCTTCAAAAAATTTTGCATGCTCGATAAACCGATACATATAACTCTCCCAAAAGAAATTCTTCAAAGTTTTTCTATTCGCTCCCGTTCCTTTCCAAGATCTTTATTTTTTTGCACCCTAATATTTTGAAACTATATGATTACGATAAGTACCTAAATTTTGTTATATGTTTATAAAGTGTATATATCTCTAGTGAAATTTAGATATTTATCTCTGATACTCCATTAAATTTCTTTTCCTTGGCTAATAATCGGCCCTCTTGGCTATCTCTGTATTGCTACCGAAAACTTTAATATCTAAAAGATTCATGAGAATAATTTATCACAATTTCTTAGATCGCATGCGACTGTAGTTTAGTGGCTATGACCTGAGCTTCCCAAGCTTAGAACTCGGGTTCGAATCCCGGCAGTCGCATTGATAACTTTTTTGAATACCCTTTCAAATAAAAATACAGAATATTTTTATTTGCAAGATGAAATTATAATAAATTTATGCGAAAAACTTTTTGGATATTTTTCCAGCAAGATTCCCTTTTGGAATATATTTTGCTAAATTCAAAAAAGGGGTGATTATGAGAATATTTTTCATGCAGTTTATTTCCTGCAATATTGATACATGGTAACTATTAATAGTGGGCAAAATGATACAAATAATCATCTTTACACTGATTCAATACGCAAATTTTGGTGGGCTGATTTTATTTCAATGTTTGTGATGGATATTTTTTTATTTCTCTATCAATCAAAAATCATAAGTATCTATTGAATCAAAATAGATATCTTCAACTGATTTATGGTATGCTGAATTGTTACTCACAATTTTTTTCTTTGTCATCAATTATATTCACAGTATATGTGACAATTGTTAGGCTAATTGATGCTTATTTAGCCTCGGCAGTAAAATTTCAATTTGCCCCAGCTTTTAAGAAAGCATACTTGCATTATTTATATCTATTCTAATCCAAATTTCGTCGGCACCAAAATAATTTCTACAAACCAGAGGAAGATCTAAAAAATTATTTAAGATTACAAAGTCGTTTATTATGAATAAGAAAAATGACTTCACTTCTGGTATAGACACAGCTATTTTGTTGTCTTATCTCATGGCTCACATAGTATCGTTGATCATAGTTCATTTACTTGATAAAGCAAACTATAGCTATCAAGAAATTATATGAATATATGTTATTGCTGTGGCAAATCACAAAAAGCATTTTTTTCTCTAACAAGTGAAATATTAAGTTAAATATGTTCATAATATTTTTGCTCTAGCAATGACTGTAGAGTGTTTTGATAAACTCCCACATCGTTGTCATATGTTTATTAATTATGTGCAAATTACTCGTTCAAATCAGAGGGTTATGAAATTCTCTTAAATCACTCGATCTATTATGGATCGTTTAATTGCCTAAAGAGCCAATCTCAACATCCGTTATCAAAACCACATTTGAGCTTTGCTCTTATTTATATAACTGAAATTTCAAAACACTAGTAAATATTATTTTATTATTTAAGTCCTTAACAATGTAAATTTTAATAACAATTTGTGAAGTTAAAAAATTGTGAAAAGAAATTGAACTAAAAAGTTCATAATATGTTAAAAAAAGCAGAGTAATTTAGTAAGCGAACAAAAATAATTCAAGCAAATAGATGACAAGATTTATATTGGAAGATATCTTATTATGAATATTGATAAAGTTACGCCTCAAAAAATAAAACGAGTTAAACGGTTAAAAGTATTAATATCCTCCTCGAATTGTATGGGGAAAAGTGAATTGCAGATACTTGGTGAAAGTTTAGAAAATTCGGTCAAGTCTAAAAAATATATTCAAAAGTATAATTCAACTTTATAATTAATACAAATTTCACATAATTGTTTTGGTTTGGAAAATTCTGCATCTATTTGAAGAGGATACAAATACTCCGTTAATGGGGGATATGGCGTTTGTTTAGCTTATGCTGTCATTTTAACAAATGCTTATATTTGTAACAGGAAGTGGATAAATGGATAAAAAGAAAACAAAACTTGCGGTTGTAAGCAATCGATTGATTGCTTTGATACCAAGAATGGACAAAGCTACGAAGCATCAGATGCTCTCATTTATTTCTTTAGTGATGATTACTATAGTTCTTACACCGTTTGTGCTAGCAGGAGAAGCATCACCTTTGCCACAGACATCTTCAGGCACCATAGTTACAAAAACAGTTACGGATGTTGCAGGACAAGGACCTGGAGGAAATGTAACAAAAGCTGGAGATATAATCAGCTATCTGATTAATGTGACAACTCCTGTTAGAATTGGTAATCTGGCAAATGTAAAAGTTACTGATCCCATGATTAACCTTTTTGAATCAGCCACTTATACTGGTAATTACAAAGTGACTCAGGATGACCTAAACAGTAATGGTCATGGGACAGGATTCATCAATAACACCGCAACCGTTTACGTGAAGGGGCAGGATCCTCAAGTTCAAAGTAGTAGTATTCAAACGCCTATAACTCAAAATCCTTCATATACAATTAACGAAACCATTAATGTTGTAGGGAATGGGACTGGGGGAAATGTAACAAAAGCAGGAGATGTGCTCAGTTATCAGTTTGTAGTGATAAATGATGGAAACATTGCCCTTAGTAATGTAAGCGTTAATGATACTCTTGTGAGCTTAACAGAACCTAATGACTCAGTTCTCGACGTAGGAGAAAACTTGACTTATACTGGTAATTATACGGTTACTCAGAATGATATGAACAGTAATGGTAACGGGACTGGGTTCATCAACAATAATGTAACTGTTGATTGTGATCAACTAGGGGCGGAAAACTATAGTTTCCAAACACCTATAATTCAGAATCCCTCATATACAGTTAACATAATAGTTACAGATGTTAACGGAAACGGCCCTGGAAAAGATATTACCAAAGAGGGAGATGCAATCAGCTATCAGATTGAAGTGATAAATAATGGAAACATTGACCTTAACAATGTAACTGTCAATGATCCCTTGGTGAATCTAACAGGACCTATAGAGTCAAAAAGTAATGATACAGTTCTCGACGTAGGAGAAAACTGGACTTATACCGGAAATTATACGGTTACTCGTGCAGACATAACTAATAATGATGGCGGNNTCACTGATGTTGCTGGAAGAGGACCATCAGGAAATGTAACATCGGCTGGAGATTTAATCAGCTACCGGATTGATGTGACAAATAATGGGAAAGTTGATCTTTCCAATGTAACAGTTAATGATACTCTGACTGAGGTTCTAGGATCAGTAGATAATCCGAGGCTTCTAGGATCAGTAGATAATCCGAGGCTTCTAAGATCAGTAGATAGTCCGAATATTGATCTTCATATCAATGATGGAATTCTCAAAGTAGGGGAAACAATAACCTACNNCCCTTCACCCAGGTGGGCATAGATGACGGATGTAATGATCGTGGACTTACTAAAAGTAAAGAGACTATGAAACAAAGCGAGCTCCCGGGTAAAACCAGTAGCAAAGTACTGCCAAAAAATCGTGCCCCATCTGCCAAAACTCCTGAGACTGACCAAGCTCCTGAGACTACCGAGTCAAAAATTCTTCCTGTAACAAACACTGATACTACTATAAGTGGAAGCAGCGGTAGCAGTAATGGCAACAATGTCAACGGCGAAAGTAATTTAATCAGCAGTAGCAGTGGAGAAAGTAGCTTGAGCAGTAGCAGCGGTAGTAGCAGTAAGACGCCAGCAAAGCAATCTGTGGATGAAACAAAGGCTAAAACTAATAATCCGCAAAACACTGGAAGTACACCAGCAAATGTTAAACCGCCTGGGCAAAGAGAAAATCCAATTCCTACTGATATGGGAAAGAAGACAAGTATTCCTGGCTTTGAAATTGTTTGCGGTATAACTGCCCTGTTAGCTGTATTCCTGTGTAGGAAAAAATAAAGCGTAAAATAAGAAAG
>PMJC01000480.1 GCA_003157235.1 Methanosarcina sp. | reverse complement strand
CTGTTTCATCTTTGTAGATCTTGTAATCTGCAATCATATGTCGTATTATTGTGTCAATTTTCCTTTCCGGTGCAATTAATTATCTTCATGTCCAATTGATTTTTTTTCTTACGATTAAACAACTCTTTTAAATTGCTACTTTTCTTTCCTGCTTATTTCTGAATAATTTGAGTTAGGCTCCGCCTTGCTTTCTTTGATCCACTTGTTATAAATGTACAGTTGTAAAATTTATCCCCAGATCGATCTCCATACGGAACCATTCCAAGCTAAGGAGCAAGCTTATCCCCTGAAGAAAAATTCTTGCTATTGCCTATTTCAGCAATTAAAGTTGTGCACCAATTTATCCAGTACTAGGAACTGACATTAAAATACTCATTTCCAGTCTATACTTTTCATGAAAATAATTAAAAATTTATTTCTCCAAAGCTTCGATTTCATTGCCAGATGATCCATAGATTTAAGACATATTTGAAGCTTGAATGTAGTGATTTGAGATATTTTTCAGTCCATGATCCATCTTATCAGAATACCTTTATCACGAACATTTTGGGAAAAGGTTTTCTATGATTTGGTTAACGGCCTTCCAGGAAGAGATTCCTGAAATAATTACTATACTTTTTTTACCAAAAATATCTTAAGAACATCATTTAAATTAAACATTTTAGGTGCGAGAATAGCGTGAGCTTCATTTTTGATCTAGATTCTTTTGGTACAAGTTTATGGCGAGTCAGAATGTATGAACGAAATTTTTTATGATCTTTTGGGAAAACTCTTAATACCTGAATCATATTGTTGAGTGCAATTTTTTCAATGACTCTTCCGGATCGATCTTATCTGTTTTTTGTGCTTAAATGCTTTATATCTCGTGCATTTCCAACTATGGTAAGGAGATGCTTTATCGATGAATCATAAAATGGACACAAAAAAATTACTTGTTAATTCAGATGTAGAAACATCATATTTTTATGATATAACCAACTTTTAGGGCTAAAAATCCATAATCTCTAGCTAAAAATGATGCTGCTTTTCACTGCATATGCTGAGAATATTAGCAATGGAAGAACATTTGTGAGTGTATAAACCACAAGACTGTTTACTCTTTCGATCATTCTAGATAAATTNNACCAAAATTAGAACAAACTTCCTAGCCAAATAACGATGGATTCAATTTTCGAAAGAAATAAGGGAGATGATATTTTCATTTATTTGAGACTTTTATTGGGAAAATCTCATTTTTATTTTTAAGCTACTGCCATATTGAGAAAGCAGCTGATATCTCTATGCACATCTTCTGAGGTGGGGATTCTATGTACGTGATTATCATTTGCTGGAAGAAGGTGTACTATGTTGTCCATCAAATTTAAATGAGGCTAAAGAATTAGATCTTTCATTTCACTAGTTCGTAATCTTTGATTTCAAAATCTGATTAGTTAAGATAAAAATGGTTGTATAACAGAGCGAAAGTGAAAAATACTCTTACCTTATCAGAAGGAGTATGTTAATTACCTCTTCTCGAAAACCTTCTGCAAAGACCCGGAAGCTTTGCAAGTTGCTTTCGAGGTTTATAGCCTGTAAACGCATAACGCGTGGAAAAATGGGCATGCTGAAACTTAGGGAGTTCACGCAGAGTGGGCCTCTCATAGTCGTAGGAGAGTATCATGGAAATCCTGGGGAACTCAGTTTTTATGATGGAAGCAGAAAGCTTCTTTTTTCTCTCAGATTTGTGGACTGGTATTCTCAGATAATCGATTCTTATCGGTTTTCAGATGTTAAGCCCATGCTCATAGGGCAGGGAGAGATTGCGGAAGCTTTTGAGTTTTTTTTCCAATTCAAAAGGATTGAAAGCGATAAAATGGATAAATTTACTTTTCGTTCCATTTTGATAGTTATAGAAGGGAAGGATATTTATTTCATGGGTAGCGGAAAGTGCCTATTTAGTCTTAGTATCAAAGGTTTTAAAAAATACTGACCTCGAACCCCTTATTTTTGAGCATAATTTTTAAAAATCGGTTTACAAAGCAAAGTTGCAAGTTCATTTTTTGGGTTCATTTTGAAAAACAAATTTTACAAGGAGGAATTCCCTGAAACTTTTCGCAGAATTCACTTTTGAAACCGAAAATGCAAAATCTATTTATAGGGTTGTGCTGCCCGAGCTTAATGATTATTTTTCAGGAAGATCTGAAATATACCTGTTTCTTAAGGACGCAAAAAATCTGGTACTGAGAATAAAAGCCGAAGATCCAGTCTCCCTTCGCTCAGCTATTAATACATGGTTCAGGCTCATCCAGATTGCTCAGGAAATTCTTGAAGTTACAGCTGAAATCCAATAGTGCTAATTAATCCACTCGGAAGTCAGCTTTTTGATAAATTTTCAGCGATGTGGTCCCTGAATTTCACTTCGGGAGTGAAAAATTCTTCTCACTTCGTTTGGGGAAATTAATTTATGGAATTAACTCTGGATAACTATTTTATCACATTTATTCCAGTCGAATACTCCGCAACTATATTTTTAACCATTTTTACATTATGAAATGGAACTGTATCATGCAAACCATTGCATCTAAAAATTAAGATATTACAATATTTTTGGTATGAGGTATCGAAAATAATTTCTGATATACAATGACATCATCAACTATTTGAAATATATTTACTAGGCATTCCAGGTCCAAAATGCGATACTGAAAGATTNNTTGTGCTCCTGCGAACACTCCCTTATTTACAGGGGTAGAATGAAATTATTATTCTGGAAGCTCAATCGGAAAGTTGTATGCTGTATAATATGGAAGTCTAATTACCATTTATGCCAAGATCCTATTAATATTCTGGGAATATAATGAAATTATAGCCAAATTAGGGAAAATACAATATTGAAAATGTGAAGTGAAGACATGGTAATAGCATCAATGAAAAAAAGATTACAAGCTCTTGAAGAAAGGCAAAAAATAGGCAAAAAGTTACCTTGGGATTGTAAAAATCTGTTCGCTCTTTACCTGGAAAGGGATCTACATGCACATTTTGAATATTTGTTTAATCCTAAAGCGCAATATACCCGTCGGCCAGTTTATAGATTTGTTATTGAAGATCAGAGAAGTTTAAGCCTACAGGCTCGAAGGTTCCTGTCTTTATCTGCAGAAGG
>PMJC01000189.1 GCA_003157235.1 Methanosarcina sp. | reverse complement strand
TCAGGATATGTGGCTATTGCAGGAGAACAGTTCTTACACCATCGGAGAACTTTATCTATATACTGAAACAAATACCTAGATCACTGAACAATTTTTGGATTTGAAATTCAAAATAGAGGAAAAGATAGTCTTTTTTAAATAATCTGTGAACGAAAGAGGAGGGGAAAGGTGGAGAAAAAAAACCAAAGAGAGAAGAAAAAAGGCTGAAATGAACAGTACTCCGATTTTCTGTAGTTCAGAATAACACTTCATCCATACATCGAAATTTTATTTTTATTGTAGATATTGCCTTTAGAAAATTCAATATTGTAGAGAATTTCGATAAACTCCTAGCATTGTGAGTATTGAATAGGTAAAATCTTTTAACAATAATTTTTACTCATGCAAAATTTTACTGATTTTGCTCGTAAAGAAGAACACAAACGTCTTCAGTAAATTGGAGACAAACTTGCTGAAATTGATGCCTGACTTGATTGGAAATCTTTAAGTAATTCATTCAATAGACAAACAAGTCCTCACTAAACCTTGAAATTTGTATAACTGGGATCGCTAAAAAATATTTTCGGGAAAATATTGCCAGTAGAAGCAAAAACTTAGAATCTTAGTTAGGTTGTTTTGGTTGTGAGAATAGGGAAAAATAAAACAGAATTTCGAAACTAAATAATTTCAATGTAAAATACGAAAAGAATCTACAGAAAAGACTTAAAAATCAGTCATCAACGACAAAAAGGTACTCTGGAGGTATCTTTTCTGCAAGTGCTATGTAATCTGTTGCAATCTTTAGGGAAATCCCATCTTCATGGGCCTTTAAAGCGTCTATTTGAAGGATAAATGGATTTTCAGTATGAATAAGAGCTACTTCTTTTGCCTTTTCATATGAAGTGCTGAGGTGAATATAGCGCTGTTTTATTGGAAAAATTCCGTTCTCCAGCAGAACATCGATTTCCTCAGGGCTCACACCATAGTATAAGTATGGTAAATTGCTTTCCGGATAATCCAAATCAATATTGACAGAGTGACCATAACGTGCCCTGATTCTGGAATCACGAATTTCATACCGACCCTTTCTATCTGATTCTACAAGAGCGTAAAGATATTCCTTCCTCATCCAAGTGTACCGCTTCTCTATAACTTCACAAAAAGAGTTTAGATTTACCCAGCCACGCTTGTCCATTTCAACTCCTACAGATTCTGGAAAATGCCTGAGAGTACCTGATATAAACCTGCCAAGCTTCTCCTCCCTGCTATCATCAAGCAAGTATCTGCCAGGATGTTTACACTGCAGACAGCTCCGCCCTCTAAAATAGCCGTGAACAGTGCATTTTCGAATCATGATATCCTGTACATAATAAAACTTTACTATAAATAAGGTTTCCTCTGAAAAAGTTGGTCAGCCTGAAACAGGAGTGCTATATGCCCCCTTCCAGTGAGTACATCTACAATATACCTAGCATTGACTAGATTATCAATCATATCCTAAGCAACAACCTGAGTCCACAAAATGCAGCAAGCTTATCTCCATTTCCAACGTCCTGAAGTCTCCAATATCTGCTGAAATTGCTGAAGCTGATGTAAATGCAATGCAGGAAGACAATGCAATTTTCACATCCTTTTTAAGTCTTCGATTCTGCTCATCATTCACGAATTCATCTTCTTGATTTTGTAGGCATTAGCTACTATTAACATCTATTTTATCCTCCAATACAATAATATATTGGAACCCAAAAGATGCTTTTAGATCCTACAGATACTGTTCACAGTTGCTCTAGATTAATCACTTCCTGAATTTCAGGATGTAATCAAGCATCATCCCAAATCGCTCAGTGGTTTTTAGCTCAATCTCTGAAAGAATGATTGCTCTAAGATACTTTTTGTCAATGTCCTCTCTACCAACCTTACTTTTTTCGTTTCTCAATCGTTTTTTACTCCTGATACGGGTTGATGTAAAATCCTCATAGGGAACAATTTTTCATATATGCATTCTAAGACATATTTATATATATAAAAGTAAGAATGACTTTTTTGTCTAGTAGAACCAATGTCTCAAAATCTGAACAGCCTTCATTGACCATATCAGATATAAAAGATACAAAAAAGAGATTAAATTTTGTCATGTTTCATGAATGTGGAAACTGTTCATGAAACCTTGTTTCATTAAACTATATTTTTTAAAATTATTTTATATAGTGTTTTTTTTGTTTCCTCGATCAGCATAGAATAGTTTATTATATTTTTCACTCTATGCCGAAAAATACGTTCATCTAGCATACAGCAATCTTTGGTAAAGCATCTTGTATACCCTAGCACAAAATCTGAAGTACTTTTTGTCAGGCCACCATCTTCAAACACTAAATTGAGTATTGTACCTAACAATAGATCAGTATGTTTTGTCCTTCAGTCGAAACTCAGTTTCGCAGTTCTGAGGTACTGTATCTGGATTTATTTCAATGAACAGCATCAAGTTAAAACATCCAGAAGATATTGTAATGGCAGGGCTGATGCACTGCCAGTAGAATGACTACTAAAGCAAAGATTAAAAAATCATAAAAATAAAAATTGAAATTATAAAAATTTTAAAACTATATGTAAAGGCTTATAAGATAATATTTAATTCACAATCACTATTATTAACATTCATTAGAGGAAATATAAAGTTTGAAAAGCTATTAACTGAGACTTTACCTGAAACTTCATCTGAAATGTCTTAAATTACCATAATATAATACTCAGCCTGCTAATAAAGGGGATAATATGACAGATATCGAATCTATCTACAAAAAACTCAGTCATGCAATAAGTAGGGAAAATTTCCTGCAACGCATCCAAGAAAAGGTCGAAAATATGGGAGGACTTTGCGATGAACTTATGGCTGCCATGCTGGTTGCCAACGAACTCGGATTTTCGGATGCAGGTAGGGATAGTGTAAAAATTACAAATATTACAGCTGAAAGAGGGCTTGTTAATTTTGTTGCAAGAGTCATTTCAATTTTAGATACCAAAGAATTTACCCGAAACGATGGAACTACAGCTAGAGTAGGGAACCTGATTGTTGGAGACGAGACTGGTAAAATTCGGGTAAATCTCTGGGATAATATGGTAGATCTGATAAAAGCTGAAAAAATTAAAGCAGGAAATACCCTCCAGATCAGTGGCTATGCAAAGCAAGGATATTCCGGAGTGGAAGTCAATGTAGGAAACAATGGCGTCATAACTGAAAGTGAGGAAGAGATCAATGTTCCTGTGAGCAGCCAAAATATAAAAGACATCAAGGATGGCATGGGCGACCTGAACCTGACAGGAAAAGTTCTGGAAATTTCAGAAGTCCGGACCTTTCATAAGAAGGATGGTAACAGTGGAAAGGTAGGAAAT
>PMJC01000364.1 GCA_003157235.1 Methanosarcina sp. | reverse complement strand
ATTGGAAAGTACGCGAAGCCAATTTTCTTCTATCCTAATTTTTCATCCCTATTTAATCACACTGGGTTTCAAAACGATGTGATTAGAAACTAAAAAATAACTATAAAATATTTATACAATTTTTAGAGGCTTTCTAATGATTTTTGATCCAAAAATGAGGGTCATTCCAAATGGAATTTATACTGTCAAATTAAGACTGAATCTTAAACAATATAGCTATTGATGTTTCGTTACTTAGACTTAACAACAAAGCTAAATGAAAAGAAGGGCATTTTAACTTGAAAAAATAGCAAGCTATTATTNNATGAGCATTGCCCAATGCTCCGAATGAAGTTAATTTAAATGCTTTATCTCTTATATATTTTATTATCAGCGCATTAGTTCCGGATCGCATCAGTTCCAAAACAACTTCTACAAAGCAGAAGAATATCAAAAAAAATTATTCAAGGTAATGAAGTAGTGATTATGACGAAGTAAAATTATTTCACTTTTAGTATAGAATAGATAGTTTATTGTCTGTATCATTTAATAATGTAGTATCTTTGATATAATAACTTTATCTGATGATGCAAATTATATATATATCAAGAAGTTCTTAAATTGTTTGTTTCATACTGCAAAATCTACTACAAATTTTCTTGAAGCTGCAAACATGATTAAAATCAAAGCTACCAATAATAAGAATTCTTTAAGATTAATATTATTTTTAATTATATAAAATCAAATTCTATTAAATTAATATTCCTCCTTTACTTTGGTATATAATAGTTACACTTTTTTAGATGATTGACCTTAAAAATAAAATTCCAGATATTGCTTACTTTCATTATATTCCATATTATGGGAGCATGTGTACTTCATATATTAAGGGATTAACACTGGTGGATAAAACTTCCTGATGATATATATTCTGTGCCTCATATATAATTGGAAACTTAAGCTAACACCTTATGTTATAACCACAAATGAGTTGAGCAAAGAATATTCGACCCTTATGAAATTTAATTGAATAAGAAATATGAGTTTTGAACTCGATTAATATACTTATATCTCATCTATATTGATTGTGAATTACACTCAATATTTTAGTGTGGACTGTTCCTAATATTTATTTTAGAAATCGACTATACTAAATTTTTAAGAGGCTATTACAGAAATAGAATTAAGATATATGATAAAGTTTTTTTCTTATGAACTATTGAGTAAAATTTTTAATTGAATAAATAATATTCGTTCGGAATAAAAGCAAATCGGGACTACTGCAGAGGCGTCGGTCTCCTAAAAATCAAAGAGTGAACTCTGACATTTAGAGTTGTCTATTTTTTCATTGTTTAATTCTTCGTTCTTTTTTTTAAATTTTTTCTCGTTTTTTTTCACATGATTTATTTTTCCGAGGTCCGAAAACACGATATGATCTATTTGTTTAACTTGTCCGCATTTTGAGTATTTGGAGTTTTTTTTCATTCCGGATCCTTCTTTCATGCATGACTCAAATTTTTCCACCTTAAAGTTCTCAGGTAATTCCAGCCACCCATAGTGACCTCCTCCACCTGGGTGAATTATAACATTGCCTTTTCTAAAAGCAAGTATCGCATCTACTATCCGTTTGTTCACTACTTTGAGGTCCTCAGGCTCTGAATGAATAAGAGCTTCAACCTCGTTTCCAAAGTGTTCTACAAGAATATTCCAGACCGTTTTCACACCTTTTGTCTGGACACTTGAATGTCCGAGAGCCATCTGGATTATCTCTGTAAGAGGAATCAGATGGAGGTAAGGGGAGCGATGGTCAGGATGCCGGGGCTCTTTAAAATCTGCGAGTTCTTTGATACGATCTAAAACTCCTTTCTTTAGGATGCCTCTACACACCGAACAGCGCCAGTTATGCTCGACAGCTTCAGGTAGTGAATACTGGGTGAAGCACTTAATACAGGCTGAACGGTTGTATTTGCCTTCTTCAGGAAAGAACCCTACATTCAGAGTAGCTCTGTATCCCTGTTTTCTGAGAATTGCTTTTTTCAGGCCATCAAAAGTAATCTCAGGAACATCAAATTGCGTGAACTCCCTGGCCAGTTTATTGGTTGAAGGGGAATGGGCGTCAGAATTTGAAAGAAAAGTAAGTCGATGCAATTCTTCGATTCTATCTGCATAGTCGCTATCAGCACTCAAGCCAAGCTCTAGAAAAGAAACGTAACCCGTCATATAGCCATAACAGCTCTGCAAACTATCGTGGTAGCCATAAAGTGCTGTCCAGGGAGTAAATGCATGGCAGGGACCTATTAGAGCTCCAAGGTCTTTTGCAATTTCTGCAATTTCGATGCCATTCAGATTTACATTGGGACGTCCATCGGCTTCAAGATTCCCAAAGGGAGAAATGCGTTCTGCCAGCTCTTCAGCTTTAGAAATCGAAGGTAAAATCAGAAGGTGGTGTACACGTTTATTATCTTCTATCTCAGTAGTAGGAATGAAATAAATACCTTCGATGCGGATATCTTCATTTGAAATGGAAAATTTTTTTATTTCTTCAAGCCATTTCGGATGAGTGCAGTCCCCAGTACCGAGCAATTCCATTCCTTTTTTCGAAGCCTCTCTGGCAATCGTTGGAAGTTCCATTTTCCTTGAAGATGCCATGGAGTACTTTGAATGGAGATGGAGGTCTGTATTGACTTTCATTTACTCTCTTTACCAAATATTCTAATTTTTCAATTTAGTCTTCCCATTTTTTTTACGGGGTCTCATCCGATATAGCACAGGTCCTCTTCAGTAGATTTAACTTCCTGAAAGCTCAGTTGCTCTTCTTTTTCTTTCAGCTTTTTCATGATGCTTTCCATTTCCTCGGCTTTTTTCTCGAGTGAGGTCATGTTTACCTCTATATCGAAAATTTTACAAATTACTTTTAAAAGGGACTGGGCACTTTTAGGATCCATAAGATATCCAGGTGTCATACCCATAAGACAGGCGGCCTCAATGCCACGCATCCTGCTGAAAGCTACCAGCAAGCCCGAAGCTCCCACAATCCCCCCACTTGGTTCAAATTCCCTGAACTTTACCCCATAATTTTTGATCTCTTCGATTAATTTAGTATCATTTGCGACTCCTAGGACTGTTTCGTCATAGGTGAGTTTGCCTGTGGGATAACCTCCTAGCGTGTAAATTCTTGGAACTTTGAATTCCTCTGCAACATCAAGGTAAAGAGAGCATAGTTCATAGTGTCCATGTGAGGTAGTGCTCTGGTGGTCTCCTACAAGGAAAAGGACATCATTTCCATTTGCTTTCCCGTGGTATATCATATTGCTTACCAGACGGACGGTGCAGTCTTTATTAACCAGTACCTGGGGTGGAAAATGGGGAGAATAAACCTCCATAATCTTTTCAGCCTCAAGTTCGCCTACCAAGTGCTCTGCCACTAGCTTACCTACGAGTCCTACTCCTGGAAGTCCAACTAACATCACGGGTTTTTTGATCTCAAGGTCATCTTTCAAGCGGACAAGTGTACTTTTCTGCATAAAAATTCCTTATCCCTTCTTTGCCAGTCTGCGGTACCTACCATAAGGGTCTTGAGGAGAAAAGCGAGCCGGAACTACGGGTGAGGTTTCTTTCTCACAAACCGAACATTTTTCCCTTAAAGTGTACCTTCCGCATTTTTTGCACTTGCGGATTTTTTGTCCCAAATAGCATCACGCCTTTGTTGATTCGATGTGCCGCTTGAAAGTCCCATGTCCACCAAGTTTGGATATCATATCGACTGCAGTCTGGCCAGATTTTTTCAGGACTGATTCGGCTTTCTTATAATCCGGAGCTATTACCTTAATTCTATATCTAGGAGCCCCGGTATAACTCACTTCTAGCCTTACGTCTTTTCCATCCACCTCACTTATAGAATTTGCAGCAATTAGAGCTTTTTTTATAACCTCTATACCATTTGAAAGGTTGCAGGTCAAGTCCACATAACCTGCAATATCTACAAATGGGAGTTTAATATTTTCCCCTGCTATCTTGATTATACTCTTCAGGTGTTTCTTATTTATTTTGACTCCTTTGAAAGCTTTTTCTCCTTCGATAGCAGCTTCTTCAAAGGCTGAATATGCACTTCCGAACTCTTCTACGAGTTTTTCATTCAGTTCTTTTAGATTATTTTCATCGGCCTTTGTCTCTTCAGCTACGAACTGTAACCATTTGGTGGCTTTTTGTTCATTTTTCCATTCCTGAATTTTAGCACGCCTTTGATGCTCGTTTACGTCTTTTAATGACAAATCGATGTGGCCGCGGGAAGGGTCCACGTTCAGAACCTTGCAGACGATTTTCTGCCCTTCCCTCACGTAGTCCCTTACATACTTGACCCAGCCTGCTTTAATTTCGGAGATGTGGATAAATCCTTCTCTTCCTTCGAATTCCTCAAGCTCGACATAAGCTCCAAAATCCGTCACATTCTTTACAGTACATACAACAAACTCTCCGACTTCTGGCCAGTTATCGCTTCCCATTCGCACCACTTCTCAAGTTTTGTCTTTTATTACTCTCTACTTTACTTCTGTAAAATGCTTTTACTTATCCCTTTATTCAAGCACTTCAAGAATATGAGTTGTGATTGTCGATTTTCCACCTGTCGGTTCAGCAAGTGTTCGTCCACAGACCAGGCAGGTAACTTTACGACTAGCACTGCCAAATATAATCTGTTCGTTTTCGCAGTCATTGCACTTTACGCGCAGGAATCTGCTTTTTGGTCTCAGGCTATAATTTTCCATTTTATCTTACTCCTTGAACTCGAACTTCTTTGCCCTGAAACAGGGTCTCTGGTGGGCTTTCTTGCATGCTGTACACCGGTATCTAAGCCAAATACGTTTTGTGGGTTTGTCCCCACCAGGCACCTTTGAGAATTTTCCGCTGTTTCCTATACCTTCCTGTCTTTTCTTCTGCCTTGCAATATGGGTCATGGATGAAGCCTGGCCTTTCTTGACCCTTTCCACTACGTGTTCGCTATGGGTCTTACAGAATGGACAGTACGTTTTGAACCGCTTTGGAATTTTCATTTTTCCACCTTTTTTAATTAGTATAGCCAATTATGTAGCACATCTTTCCGGCTTTTGCAGAAAAGTGATGTCATATAGAATTATAGAATACAGTGATAAACATGATATTTCATTTCCAGAAAGCTCTTTTCTGGGAAGTCTTTGATTCGATAAACTTGAAATTTTTCAAAATATTTTGTGTCCTTAACATCACGATTGTCAGTCTTGTATCGAAGACAATGTCAGAGCATGCTAACAAGGTTAAGCTACACAGATATAGCTACACATATATATAGTAATGCTATTTCCTAAATATACTAATGATATTTTAGAAGTTTCCCCAACTACCATGCCTGAATTAACATTATGGAACTTCTGAACTATCTACTTTCTTTCTCTTAAAATTAGAATGACTGCAAGCTTTTGGTTATTAATTTTTTCCTAAATTTTACTGATCAGTAATCAGTTTGGCTGCATTTCGTTTAATAAGCCCTGTTGCATTGAGCTGCGGCAAAACAACAACATCTTCAGCACTGACAATATAATTTCTTCCATCTGCACCTGTGAAAGTAGGCAAATCCCTCAGTATTCTGACAACAACATATTCCCCATTTATACTTTTTTTGCTTGGCTCTGCTCCTGTTTCTGTCCCAGCTCCATTTATGGATATCCCACTTCTGACCTCAGTTTCTCCCCAGATGCTGGTAGAAACCTGACTTTCTGATATACTTTTTGGCCAGATTGCAATCTTTTCTGAGCCAGGGTACAGAATAGGACCTAGAAGTTCCATTTTTGCAGCATCAATTCCCTGAAGCACCAGGTCATAAAGCCTTTTTTCCACGGGAAGCAACTTTTCAATATCCTTTGAAATAGGTTTATCTGCATGAGACTGATTAGTTGCCCTTGTAATAACTTTTCCTATTCGTTTCATGAAGATAGTTTCAAGGTCGGAAAGCGCTCGTTCATGCTCATCATGAAGCATCTTAGACTCCGGAGAACGGGAATTTCCAATTTTACAAATATCTTTTTCAAGTTCCCGGATATACTTCTCGGCTTCCAAGTAAAAATCAGCCGAAATAGTCTTCAATATCTGATTTTTTTCCTTATACAGGATCTGGCTGATTTCTTCTATATCCATACTCTGCAACACCTCTACAAATCAAATATATTGCCGCATACTCCGGAACTTCCTGAGTGCCCTCTATTACCCTTAAATCCTTGCCTTTTAACTGTATCGAAAAAGGCTTTGAGACAGATATTTTTACTGGCCTCTCTCCAAAGACAATAGCATCATTAAGCGAATCAAACTTCTCTAATTCAGATAAAGCAAGTTTCTTAACCAACATCCCAGATCCGCCATGTAGGGAGCCCGGCACCCTGATCAAACGCTTAATGTCTGCAGTAACAGGTTCGTCAATAGCTACTCCAAATCTTTTCAGAAAATCCTCAATCGACTCTTTCATAAAATTGGCAGCAATACCCTTAAAGTTTTTGACATCAAAGTCAAGCCTTCCTTTCTCTAGGATATCCTTTAAACCATTTTCACTATTAGTAACATTGATCAATTTTTTTATTGTAGTATCTCCAATCTTCTCGCACCTACGAAGCTCAGGAAACATATCTTTTTTGTATTTTTTTTTACATTCAGCTTTCATATAATCCGTAAGGTAGAGGGCAATCCTCTTTCCCCATCCAGAATCATATCCCACAAGAGTAGACTTAATTGGAACTTTCTTTATCCCTTTGAAAGTCTTGGACCCGATCCCGAATTCCCCAGCCATTGCAACATCTCTAAATAAGTATTTGAAATCTAGATCTTTGCCGCTTACATAATTCACAATTTCTCTTCTTTCGGCACTCCCAAGAGTCAGGACTTGCGGGCTTATAACATGGACATGGTATCCTCTCCCTCCAGAAAATACCAGCTCTGTCTCCTGTTCAGAAAATCCAAAATCTTCTAAAATAAAGTCCATAAGCTTAAAAGTTTCCTTTTTCACAAGCTCCATCATGTCCGAATAATTTTTAGGGGCATTTGGCAAGTGATCTGCATCAAGGTCAAAAATCAGCTCTGCTCCGAGCCAGTTCTTTTCGTTCATTTTTCTGGCATCAGGGTATTCATAGTAAGCAGTTGAATTGTAAACATGCGCAGGGGTCATACCATATAGATAATCAAAAACATCCCCAGGAGAGCTGAAAGACTTGTGCCTAT
>PMJC01000056.1 GCA_003157235.1 Methanosarcina sp. | reverse complement strand
TTTTTCTTGTTTCATTGCTACATAGGTTTTCAAGTAAAATATATGTATATTCTCAACTTCAGCTTTCAACTACCATTTTTTGCACTATTACCCAACATAAAAACTGTGATTTAAAATTTTATTTTATACGGCTCAAAGTTTAATGCGATTGATTTTCAAGTTCAACTGCGTAAGTCCTAAATTAGTTATTCGGTTTTTGATTGAACGTTTAAGATGTGGCTAGATTAATTAGAGTCACATACTAATTAATGGTGTTTTTAAAAATCAATCAAACCTAATTATTGACGCTTAAGTTATTCGAAATTCTATAACCACGGGAAAAAACGTAGAGAAATATACCAAGGTTCTCTCATCCCCTTATGATCTTGTTTTCTATGCTTTCCGTAGCCCAACTTTGCATTTAAGTTTAGTAGAACAATTTATGTACTTGACAATAAATCCATTTTTGCTCTTTATAGAGGAGTTTTCATAGGTGAATCCCCCAATGGCCCATCCTCAAAAGTGCGTAGATATAGCCCGCACTCCCTCAGTAAATCTGCTCTTCCAGATAGTTCTCGAAACCCATCTGTTTAATCTGATCGAGTTGGACTTCGATCCAGTCGATGTGTTCTTCATCTTCCTTCAGGATTGATTCGAGAAGCACGTTGGTGTTATTATTCTCCACCTCAGCTGCTACATTGATGCTTTCGTTGTAACATCGAATCGTCGTTTCTTTGGCTATATGGTCATACTTATGCATATTTGGTACTTTGGCGCCGATGATTATTTAGTTCAGTTTGCTGATTATTGGCTCCATTTCGAGGAAAAGGATCAATGTGATCAGCTCTTCCGTATGCCTCATTTTGGTGATGGTTCACTTCTGGATCATTTCTTCCAGTTGCTTGTAATTCCAATTTTTGCACATCTAGGCATGGATAGTGTACTGGTTGATAGTGGTCATTTCATCGGTAAACGAGTGTTTAGATGTTCAACAATCGTCTCATTTCCTTTCATAAATAAAATTCCTATCGAATCTAAAAGGGTGCTTCTGCGAGGACAACTCTCTGAATGATTTCACTTGTAGCGTCTACAAGTTTCTATGAATTACCTCCATAAGCGTGGGTGCTGACATTTCTGGCGTAACTATCTCGATATATGCACCTGTTTCATTGTTATCCAGTTCTGTCATGATCTTATCCAAGTCACCACAGGTGGTGGCTTTTCTCATCACCCAGCCCTCGCAGCCAAGTATCTCTGGCAATTTATGATATTGCCACTGAGCAAGGTAGTTGTAACAGTAATCTAACTTCTCAGATAGCATTTTTTCTATCAGGTAGCCGTTATTATTCAGAACGAAAATTATAGGCTTTAGACCAAAGCGGTAAAATTGGCAGACTTCTTGGGCAGTCATCTGGTGTGCCCCTTCGCCTGTTATGAGAATTACCCGCTTATCCGGTGCAGCCAGTGAGGCGCCAAAGGAAGCTGGAGTAGCCCAACCTATCGCCCCCCAGAGCGTCTGGCTATGGAACTTAGATCCTTTAGGTAAAAATATTGGCAATAACCCGTAAAAGGATGTGCCTAAATCCACTATGATGATATCATCTGGCTTAAAAAAATTCGCGTAGCTCGCATATAAATAGTCAGCCGTTATTAGGTCGCCAACGTCTACCTGAGGTATTGTGGGACGTTTAGCTACAGGTCCTCTGATATCAGTACGTTTATGAAGCTTTTTGCTGAGCTTATTCAGTATATCTGACATTTTTAGATTAGGGTAATCAGCATGCCCGATATGTACATCAGAAGGCATGATATTGATTACGCGGGATTTGTCCAGTCTTGCCGTGAATTTACCTACTCCCCCCAAATTTATATCAGACAAGATAGTACCTATGGCAAGTATACAGTCACAGGATTCTACGAAATCCCTAATTTCAGGATTCACAAGATGTCCGCTGTATAATCCAAGGTAAGAAGGATTGGTCTCGTCGAGTACTGACTTATCCATTGCCATGGTTACATAAGGTAAGCCTGAAGCATTAACCATTGCTGTGGTCAAGTCCTTGAGTCCAAAACGGTCCACAAAAATGCCGGGCATAATACAGGCTTTCTTTGAATTTGATAATTTATTTATAATGATCGAGACTACTTCTTCCAGTACTTCAGGATCACTTTTTACAGGCACTTTTGCTAGTGCAGGGCAAAATGAGACATTCTCATTAACATAGTTTTTAGGTATGGCAATGTAGACGGGACGATGAAATTCTATGGCTGCTGCTATGACTCGTTCAACTTCGTGAATGCAGTTTTCCGGGGTAAGCACAGTCTTTGCACATACGACTGGGGTAGCCATTTTCATAAATAGATCAAATTCTCCATTGCCAAGCGTATGATGTACTATGGCGTGATTTTGCAGAATTTGCATATTTGGCATTCCAACAATGTGATATATCACATTGTGTTCCCCGTAAGAGCCTGCTATACCACATAATGCGGACAGTTCACCCACCCCAAAGGTAGTAGACAGCACTGACATGCCATTGATACGGGCATAACCATCCGCGGCATAAGCGGCGTTTAGCTCGTTGCAGCAACCGATCCAGCGTAGTTCCTTGTCTTCACATATGGCATTGTTAATAGGAAAAGCGTAGTCTCCTGGAACACCGAAAATATCATTGATACCCAGCTGTTTTAATCTATTTAAAAGATATTGAATAACTGTCTTATACATAATTTTTCAGTCCTTTTGAGCTGTTTGCTTTGAACTATAGATATACAATTATTTCGTTTCTTTAATTATTTGAAATAAGTTATTAAAAAGATAAGTTTGTAATAAATTTTATTCCCTTATAACAAATTTTAACAATAAACAACAAAATTAAACTAAGACTGTTTTATACTAAACTCTATTATTCTCACTGATGAATAGGTTTAGACACAAAAGTTGTGTATCAATGGGACAATAGAAAAATAAGTTTGCTAGCATAACGAATGGCTTAATACTCTGCTTTTGATACTCTCACGCTTAAAATAAAAAAAGTTAGGGATTTTAATTTTATTTATCCTACTTTTATTCTAATTAAATCTCTGTTGTGCCTTTTTTGTACAATACTGTGTAGGATTAAATAGCAGCAAAATCCATCACTGCATTTTGGTTATAATTTTTAATTTATGTAAATTTTGTTATTATTATCATTAACAGGTCCATACACACTGGTTAGTGTATGGGTTCACTATCCAGTCACAGTTCGGGTAATACTGGCCATGATACCAATGGGGATGCGAATGGTCCCAACCCCTGCCATGATGTCCACCGCCGCGATGGCTCCCACCGTGGCGTGCAGCACTAGCTGTCACTGCTGT
>PMJC01000417.1 GCA_003157235.1 Methanosarcina sp. | reverse complement strand
ATCATTGATGACAACAACATCGACCTTGTGCGTTTGCGGAAGAAGTGATCCAATTGTTGAACGTATTATTTAGTCTCATTATGCCCTGGCGCAAACGCGGTGATATTTATTATCATTTTATCATTCAAATAAACAATTATTTGTATATAAACTAACTTATCATCATTTTTTCCTCTATATAAAAAATCAGTTTAATTTTCATCATATTGTGACTATTCAGAATGGACAAAACACGATCGATAATCCTCTTTATAAAGATTTGGTGAGCAAATCCCGCTGATTTTTCCGTTAACTGTAAGCTATTGATTCTGTTTTTTATTTCTCCATTGATTCGTAATCTAAAGTTTTATTGCATCAAATTGGATATCTGTCAACTGATTTTTGTAGGCTGAATAGTTGTATCATATTTTTCTTGTCTAAAGTCTAAATTTTTCTTTAAATTATATTAATTTCTATTACTATTGAGTAATAAGTGATATATAAGCTAATAATGATACACAAGTAATTAAATCTAATTATTTATAACCAGTTATTATAAAATATTAACGGATTATCTGATAATTTGCTTGAATATTATTCTCATTTTCTAAAAGGTTTGATATGATTTGATTGTTTAATCATTATATGGATCATGGTAGCATAGATAAATTATTGACTGGATTTTGATAATCTTTTATTTTCAATAATTATTTATATGCTACTTATAAGCATATGGCACAATTTAGGGATTAATCGAAATACTCTTTATTCAAACGGCGATAAAGACCAAGACATCCAAATTTACGTTCTACTATCAGAGATGAGACAATACTTGAAAATCTTTAACTTTATCATTACGCTTTACTATTTCCGATACCGAATCACAAACTATAGTCCTCATTTTAAATAATGCGACATTTTATATGTAAACTTATGCTTTTCACAATATTTATTCAGTTCTTAATTTAATATTTTAATTTTGTTTGAATTATTTTTTGACATTAACATTTCTCTTGTCGTTTTTTGATTTCTAGACATCTTAATTTATTTGAATCCCCATACAAATTACTATCACGTGGTGATGATTAGATGAATAGGGTTCAGGAATATTTTGAACTTCAGCTATAATTCGATTGTGAATGCCTGGTTAGCTTTTTTAATCTAGGTCTACAAATTATTTTTCCAATCCTAAATAGTTAACAATTTGTCTAATTCGTGAATCTGAATAAGGTATTTTAAATTTTTCTTTGACAAATTGAATTGCATCTTTTTTTGCCACCAACGGTAATCACTATCATATGCTGGTGTTGGTTCTGAAAGTGCTTTCCTTAACTCCAAAAGTTGTTTTGCTTTTAAAAAATACTTTATTCCTAATCATTTTTGCATTTAAGGCTGAATAAACCTTTTTTTCCAGCATGCTTTATCCATCGACAAACTGTGAGCAATATGCTGAAAAATCTTCTACAATTTTCGTTGGCCTCAAACCATTTTTACCAATAATAAGGATTGGATCTCATATGTTCTTTTTTGTCGCAGAAACAATGGTTTTCTTAGTAGTATCATCCGTAGGAAATATTACCAAGCGTATAATTGTACTAATATACTAATAACTAATATAATAAGTTTGCAGTATATATAATGGTGACTATACTTTGACCCCGTCAACAAGTTTACTGGCAAGCCAGAATCATACAAGATAATCTGAAATCTGGAAAATGTCCTCCTTTTTTCAGAACAAATTTAGTTCTATCTTGATCGCGGTATTCGCAGAATGAACTACAACCATCATCAGCCTTTTTATATCTACTAGAATCTGACACTTTTACCTTTTCACTTTCTTACCTTAATTTCCCAGTGTAAATTTATTTTTGAATGAAACTTCATTTTTTTGGGAAAAAAATCATTTTACAACCTTCTAAGATTAGATCAAAATTTGGGAAAATAAAAATCAAGAGGCAGAAAATTATGTGTTAAATGGAATCACAAAATTGGGTCTAAAATTTGTTGCCCTAATATTTTTCTTTCATTCCTCTAAAACATGAAAATTCCCTTCAAACCTAAAAATCAAACTGGAGAATCAGGGTTTTTATCAGTATTATGACCGCAAATTTCAGATGTATCGGTGATTTTAATTCCTAGACTGTATAGGATAATTTAATAAATATGGTTCTCTGTCATATGTAATTCTTGTTCAGTTCTCAGTACAGTATTTATCTGTTCCAAAATTTCTTCAAACTATAATAATGGGTATTCAGAAGATAATTATTGATAACTGCAAAGAAGGGGAGATCTGGGGGCAATTGCAAAGCTAATTTAATTGCCTTGGTTCGGAAGTAAAAAAAGGAAAATTATTTAGAACACTACTTTTATCCATTCAGATTTTGGAGATGCAAAAGAGGATAAACCTTGAGAAACGAAGCAAAAATAAGAAGAATCAGAGATGGAACCTGGATAACAAAAAGTGAGAAGTCGCACTTTGGATACAAACTGAATTGTATAAGAGATCGGGATTATAAGCTGATTAGAAGATTTGAAACAATGACTTTATCATTTAAGGATTCTCAGATAGATTTGTTCGAACAAAAAGAAGTGGTTTTCAGAGACAAAGGATACTTTGGAGCAAAGCCAAAAGGGTTTGATGCAACAATTAAAAGAGCAGTAAAACACCTTATTGGAATGAGTGATTTTTTTAAGAAACAAGCGAATTAGCTCAATAAAATGCTCAAAATGAAAGAGTGTATTAATAGTAACTAAAAAAATATTTACGGCAGGAAAAGTTTTTGTCACTAATGTTCAAAGAGTGAACCTGAAGTTATTGTATACGGCTTTTTGTTATAATAGCTATCAGTTGATGGGATTGGGAATAAAAGAATAATGAGCCAGAATAGAAATAATCGGGTCAAATACAAAATTCACGAGAAAGATTTGTACAGGATTCCTGTGAGGCAAGTAATAAAGAGGTAAATTCGAATCTTCTATAGTGTTAAAAAGGTATAAAGCCAGAAAAAATGAGCTGATATCCCATGCATCCGAAAATCCTGCAAATCCTTAAAACATTTGAAAAAATTAATTCAATCCCTCGCTGCTCAAAACACGAAGAAAAGCTTTCAATCTGGCTGCAGGAATGGAGTAGATCCAGAGGGTTTGAGGTGAAAGCTGACTCCCTTAATAATGTGCTTATAAGAGTCACTCCAACTAAGAACTATGAGAACTCTCCTACAGTTATTCTGCAGGGGCACATGGATATGGTTTGTGAGAAATGCAAGGGCTTGAAACATGATTTTTTTAAAGATCCAATAAGATGCGTTTATGATGGGGACTGGCTAAGGGGCGATGGGATTTCATTAGGGGCAGATAATGGGATCGCGCTTGCAATCGGGTTAGTGCTTGCAGAGACTGGAAAAAAAGGTGAAATTGAACATCCACCACTTGAACTTCTATTTACCGTTGATGAGGAAACAGGTTTTACGGGGGCAAGAGGTCTAGAGGCTGGTTTCTGTGAAGGCAAGTTACTCTTGAACATGGATTCAGAGGATGAAGGAGTCTTTATAACAGGGTGCGCTGGAGGACAGAATTTACTGATTACACTTCCCATTGAATGGGAGCAGTTTGACTGTGAAAAGGAGAATTTATTTGGGTTTTTTAAGATATCAGTTGAGGGGTTGGTGGGTGGACATTCAGGAGTTGAGATTCATAGGCAGCGGGCAAATGGAATTCGTTTGCTCACTAGGGCATTGGTCTGGTTGAGAAACAGGATTGGGGCAGAAAGCATCAGGCTTGTTCAGCTAAGCGGAGGCAGCGTTCACAACGCAATTCCGAATTTTGCAGAGGCATTTGTTGCCCTGGATAAGAGAAAAACAGCAAGGTCTGAGGAGATAGTGTCCAATCTCTGGAAAACTTTTCAAGCTGAATACGCAAAAACAGATACTAACCTTGTTCTGAATCTCACGGAAGTCGATGGTAGAACAGATTTTAAAAAAGTAGGATGTATGGCCCTCAAAAAGAAATTTACATTTGGTAGAGTCTTCTCTGCAGGGACTGAAGAGAGGCTAATAGAACTGATCCAGGAGTTACCACATGGAGTCTACAGAATGTCGAATACCATTCCTGGACTTGTGGAAACCTCAAATAACCTGGCTGCGGTGAGAACAGTAGAAAATGAAGTAAAAATTCTTTTAAGCCAAAGAAGCTCGATTACATCTAAGTTGGCTGAAATTACCTGGGATATAGAAGCTTTAGCAAAATTAGTGGGAGCACGGATTGAATATGAGAAATATTATCCTGCCTGGGAGCCTAACCTTGAGTTAGGGCTGCTTTCGAACTGCAAGCAAATTTACACAGGAACCTTTGGAAAAGAGCCGAAGGTAACAATCGTTCATGCAGGGCTTGAGTGTGGATTAATCGGCTCAAAATTTAGGGACATAGAAATGATTTCTTTTGGGCCTACTATTAAAGATCCCCATTCTCCTGCGGAAAGGATATTTATTCCCTCAATTGAAAGGGTCTGGATCTTTCTGGAAAACTTACTAAAAAGTTATCGTTGATTCAGAGTATCCCGTGAGGGTAATCTCGCAAAGAATAGAAAGGGATTATTAATAAATCCAACTTTAATTCAAAATTTAGTGGTATTTTTTTTAGAATAAATATTTTATATGATAGCTTTCCTAAAATATTTTCAAATAATAGAGGATCAAAATGCAACTTGGTGTAAACTAATGTCATCGATTATAGTCCTACTAGCTCCCATTTTATATTTTCTTCCAGACTGTTAGGTTTATGCTTGAAACATAGGTAAGTTTGAGATGTTTGTATTATTTCAACTTTTAAAAATTGGAGTTTTAAGAGCAAAATTAGTAAGAGCTTTCATAAGTAGAAATTAATGTTAAGAGATTTAAATTCTTCAATACTCAAATGCATAGGAGTTTATCGAAATTCTCTAAAATCTATATGTTCTCAACATAAGTTCTCATTACTATTTTATTCATTAGTACCTATACTCACAAACTGAAAAGTATCGAAAAATGCATACATATTTGATTTTCGACAAACAAGTTTATGTCCAGTCAAACTTGACATTCTGTTACAAGTTTAATACCAAATGTTGTTTCATTTTTAAAATTATAATACAGGATATCCAACGTTTTAGATGTGGATACCCTACTTAAAAATCCAACTATTTTTATCTACTTTTAATACTGAGTGATTTTCCTGTTTTATGGTGTTTGGTTGTATTGTGTTTATGCTTATGTTTGCTCAAGTGAGCTTTAGCCTTGTGACCATTAGAGT
>PMJC01000094.1 GCA_003157235.1 Methanosarcina sp. | reverse complement strand
TCCTTGGGAAATCGACACCTGAAACTATCCGAGACGTCCACAAATCTGACAGAAAACAGAATTATAGCTTCCCGAATTTGATAGTATGATCTTCATATTGAAGGACATTTTCATATTTAAAGGAAGAAAGAAGTAATATCATATCAACAAATTTTAACCTATTTTTCATGATTCTATTTGACAAATAAGTCTCTGCCACACGATTACTATCTTTGTTATTTTTTTCAGAATTATTTATACCTAATCTGATTGATTATTTGGATAACGTGAAAAAGAAAAATATTATGTAAAAAATTGAATAAAAATAGTACTGAGATGATCCAGAAACCTTCTATTAATACTTAATGGAAATCTCATGAAATTCAAATTTTTATAAAATGATTAAACAGTAAGAATCTATCTGATAGAAGTGCATATATTTTTGATAAGAATAGTAGAGAATGCTCCTTTTTGTGCTTTTGTTCATTGGACCAAATAGCACAGATAAAGGCACTTATTTTTACTCAACTGTCGAAATCAGATATGATTACATCTCAGAACAAGCTGATACGATGTATTTCAGAGTAATTTTAACTGAAGATACTTTACTGCTCCATTAACTAAATTTGAGAAGAATATTATAAAATAAAGGAAATTAATATTAAATTTTACTTTTCTGTAAAAATCTTGAAAAATTAGCGAAATTTTACTGAATATATGAGTCAGTTGATAGAGTACTGGAACTGAAACCAATTATTCCAGCATCCACTTCCACACCGATTTAACCATTATTTTTTTTGTCTCAGCCTTGCCTTCAATAAACAGGACTTCTTCGTCGTCCATAGTTAGAATTAGTCCTTCTTCAAGCCCATAATCTTCCATAGCTTCCAGAAGTCCGGAAATTGCTCTTTCTCTGACTATCGGACTTCCTAAATGGATCGAAGTTTGAATTGCAGCCGAAATCTTTCCGCTATCTTTTTCCTTAATAAGGAAATCACATTCATTCATCTTCCTTAAATAGAATATCTGTTTTTCCTGCCTGAGCAGTTCAAGATACACAAGATTCTCAAATCTTAGCCCAAGGTTGTCTGGGTAATTTGGGCACACTGCTTTAAAGAAACCAGTGTCAGATACGTAAATTTTACACTGAGCCACCATTTCCGAGCTGTTTTCAGAAGGAGGGGTGAGTTTCGGGATACGATACAGCAAAAAATTATCTTCTAGATAATCCAGATAGTTACATATAATTTCCTTGTCTTCAATCCCACTTGCTTTTGTTAAAGTTTTCAAAAGACACTCTGAAGCCACGTTTGATATCAAGAATATCGAAAGCTTTTTAAATCCACTTATGACTTGAGTATCACAACCTTTTACAACCCCTTTTTGCAGGATTTCTTCAAAATATTTTCGGCAGAGCTGAATATCGTTATTTCTGATCACATCAGGGAAGCCACCATTTTCAAAATATTGTAAAAACAGACACAACATTTCGTCGCTTTGAGAAGGTGTAAGAAATTTAGACCCTCGTATTGTGGTACCTCTCAAGAGAATGTATTCTTTAAATGAGAATGGAAAAAGCCTTATGATTTTACTTCTGCCTTTAAACCTTGTTGAAAATTCCTTCTCTTTTAAGCCTGAACAAGAAGATGTTATGAAAATTTTTGCCCCTTGCTTGTTAAGTTTATCAACCCAGCTTTCCCATCCTGGGACATTATGTATTTCGTCGAGAAAATAATAAATCTGTTCTGCTTCATTTCTCAAGGATTTTTTCTCGTGAATTTCAGTTGAAAGTTTTTCAATGACCTGAAAACTTTCGGATCCTAATTCATGGATCTTGCTGTCTTCAAAATCAATATATATTTTTGAGCCCTGCAGGTTACGGGCAATTTGTCTAAGAAGAGACGTTTTGCCTGCATGCAGAGGGCCAGAAATAAATATGATTTCATTCCTTTCCAGCCAAGGGGAAAAAGATATCCTGGGAACTAAATTGAAGGAATTTTGGAAAAAATTTTGGTGGCTAAGTATTGGGGGGGGAATCTTCAAATTTTGCATATCACCAAGAGCTTGTAAGTTGAACTATATAGTATTTCTGCCTCGCATAAATATCTTTGAGCAATTAATAGGCTCTCGGGACAATTAAAAAAAGAAGATCACTTTGTATGAATATGTGTGTAAACTTTTGGATGATGGACACCTTAGAGGAGTTCGATAAACCTCTGATTTCCAAGAATCATTTATACGCCGTTAATAAGAATGTGCACAAAATTTAGGAGTTTATCGATATCCTCCTTAATTTATAAATTTTCTTGCAAATTGAATTTGAATAAAATAATAATAGAACAGATTCATCGAAACATATAAATAAAGGATGAGTGCAAATATAATATACATTTATACTTTTCTTAACTTTGTTACGCTACCTTTTTTACCCATTTGATTAAAATTTATTCCCCACATCTTAGTCACAAATAATATTTTTTTGATCGTCATATAATATTTGATTTGAAAGATATATTAAATGCAATATATCCCTACTTGACAGGGAAGCGTGAACCTGAACTAAATTTTTAATGTGAATTGTCCTAATGAATCTTTGAATACCATTTCATTACAGAGCGATGTAACTTTGTCTGTAGCTGTGCATAGTGAGTAGATGACAAGGATAAAGCTATCCTTCCATAGTTGCAGCAGAACTTTGGTAATCGTACAAATATTTCTTTTA
>PMJC01000153.1 GCA_003157235.1 Methanosarcina sp. | reverse complement strand
TCAGCATTATGATACATCGATCTTCCTACTGCATCCTCTAGTTATGGCATAAGGATGATCACAAGCCATAATTATTACATGGATATATTCCATAATTCCTAAATAATACTTCATTTTTTTTCAATGGATTCCTTTCTGATAAGGGCCAGAACATATCTTCTGAGCTCCCCCACAGCATCTTCAAGATCATTGAGATAATAAACATATATTTAACTCTCAGTTCCATTAAGGGGAGAAAATCACATTCTGCATCCTTTCTTCATTCAGCAAGTTGCTGAGGACTGAAACTTACAACTATTTTTGTGCCAATGTTCTACAAATCCGCCAAAATAAATCTCAGAATATCTTCGAAAAGAACTTCAAGCTCCTCTTGAGATTTTCCCGCTTTTTTGATGCTGTTATTTGCTGTCTCAAAATTCTGCCATGCAAAGCAAATATGTTGTTCAGTATTTCCGGACAATTTCTCGAGAAATTTTTAATCCATCTTCCCTATTGTACTGCCTTAGGCCTCTAAATTTTCCCTTATCGGAGCCAAAATATCTTCAAGCACTGATTTCATACCCACTTAAATGCTTTTTCAATCTTTCATAAAATTTAGCTTTTCTACTCTAAAACTAAATAGCACATTATATATTTTGCAGGTACTTTTCAGGACTTATAATTTGGATCTAAGAATTTCCTTTTATAGTGTAATTATGCCTATCAATGAAATTTTTTAGCAGATATATGCTGGATTTCGGATTTCTTGGTGTTTTATCATTTGAATTATTTCTTCTACCCAATTTCACTCCTTCATATCTGAGATGCTACTTTAAAATTCTGTTTCATGAGCCCGATTTAAATTCGAGTTAGCGAAAAAAAGATAGAAAAAGAGGGAAAAGATTATTTTCTGTGCCAATACCTCTAACTCTTAGCTAAAATTCTCTAAGTCGGCACTCTCACTCTTAATACTAGCAAAAAATACGATTTGCTCTCTCCAAGTTCCTTTTTCAGAATAAGATCAAATGTATCCTTTTTTAACAGTGTGTTCTCAAGAAACTTAACATAGCTTGTTTATTTCTGGCAAATTATCTATTTTTCAGCCTAAGCTCTCGGAAAAATTCGATTTTTAATACCATTGAATAATTTTTCTACGATTTCACTCGTTCACAGGGATTGTCTCGAGCTGACTTGAAAGATTCCATATAAGAGTTCTTGTATGTAGAGGAAGGTTAGGATCATTGCTTATATCTTCAAGGATGGAAATGCTTGATGCTGCTCTAAGGAACAGAGGTTCTGATTCTTTATTCAGTATATCCATGATTTCATTCACGGAACGCCTGATATTTCGTGGAACTGAAGAGTCGCTGATTATGCTTTCTAGGACCTGAAGACATTGTCGGATAACTTCTGCTGAATCATTTGATGACATTCGAATCACCTTCGAGTCAATTATGATGTAAAATTAGAGCTAATAAATTAGTTTAACACAGACTAGTGATATAAAATAGTATCGGTAATTTTAAAAATTTTCAGTACCTATGCCTTCTAGTTGTAATTCTGAATCAATGTTCCTTCCTGTTTCACGGAGGAGAGGCAGTTTCATATATCGAAAATAACAGGAAAAATAATATCAGATAAGCGAGAAGCTGGGTATAGAAGAAGGTCATGTACATGGATTCTGAAAAAGATCAAAAAGTAAAGCGAATAGCACGTTTTCTTGAATTAGGGGGTACGATGCTTGCAGAGCATTGTAAGGAATGCGGAGCCCCAAGATTTCGTTATCAGGGCAAAATAATCTGCCCTATATGCGATGTTCGTGATGAAGAGGAGGCTACTAAACCAGCCACCGAAATCCAGTTCCCTGAAGCCAGACAGTATACTGAAAAAGACAAGCTTTCAATTGAGAACAAAAAAAGAGTTCCGGCGCACAGACAAAAACCAAATTTAGGACTGAGAACTGCTGAAGCTGCCGAAAAAGAGGAGAAAGCTATAGAGTTGATAAAAGAGGATTTTTCAAAAATACCTTATGATACTGGGAAAACAAAAAAAACAGCCATTATAACCCAAGGTGCATCCCCAAAAAAAGAAGAAAAGCCTACAGAAGCACCAAAGCTACCTGTAGTTGATGAAAACAAGGAAGTATTGGAGAGCCTTCTCTTTAAAAAAATAGTCAACATTGCAACCTCCCTTCAGGACGAAACGGATCCGCGAAGTATTGCTGAGGATTTCGAGCTGATTGAAAAATTTATTGGGATAATAGAGCGCCTAAAAAAAGCATGAAGGATGAATGTCAGAAGAAAAAAGGAGCCAGAAACAGTAGTTTGGTAGATATAAGAGTATAAAGGAAGGAAAAATGAAGAAAAAAAGGAAAGAATAAACAAGGAGAAAAAAGAAAACTATTTACCATTAAAAGCTTAGTATCTTTCCATTTACCCTCTGTAAGGACTTTCAAGGACCTCTCTAATCTTGGCTGCTGTTTTTGGTCCGATTAATTTCACCTTTCGGAGTTCTTCGGTATTAGCCTTCATAAAGGCCTCTACAGAGCCGAAATGTAACAGGATATTTCTTGAGGCTTTTGGCCCTATATTCGATATGGAAGAAATCAGATATTCCTGCTGCTCTGCAAGAGTACTAGCTAACTTTTTCCCATGTGGATTGATTTCACGCCTATTTTCGATTTGCTCACGTTTAGTAAGCATTTTTAACATCGCAGCTGTCTCTTCTTCATCCCTTGAGTAGAGAATTGATATTCCAAAATCAATTGCAATAGAGACCAGTGAACCGTAAATAGAATTTGGGTTGAGCTGCCTGAAGGTGAAAAGGTCTCCTCCTTCAATGATAAGAACAGGTTTTTCATATACTCTTGCAAGATTCGAGAGCTGGGCAAAGAGGTTATGTTTCCCATCGATAAGAGAAGTTACAAAATCATCAGTTCGTTTTCTCTCTACAGCAATGCGGTCGCTTACAACATAATCTCCGATCTCAAGAGCTGCAAAATTAAGTTCCATTCCTAGCCTATCAAGAACTTGTACAACTCCACTTTTCGTTTCCCTATAGTCTATAAATATCCTGAGGGACTCGGTTTTGGGTTCTCTTCCGAATATTTTTAGTTCATTTACGGATTTCTTTCCTGTAAGAGCTTCGAAATCTACAAAGGTTTTTTGGTTTCTGTTTCCTTTTTCTTGTTTTATACCAGTTCCTTCTTTATAGCTATCAGTATCCCTATTTTCTTCATTTATACCCCTCTTTTTTTTAATACCTATTCCCTTTTCCCTTTCTTCATTCTCTGCCTCCTTTCCTCCTCTCTTTCCTGTATCTTTATTTTTTACTTTCTGTTCATAGATTTCCTCTTTTTTCTCCTCCTCTTTCTCTCCTACTTTCTTTTCCCCTTTATCCTTCTTTCCTTCATCCATTCCGTTACAATCTGAGCCTACAGCCGTATCCCTAGCATCTATTGTTAAATCTCTATTTTTCTGTCTACTTCCTACCCCATATTCATCTTTAATTTCTTTTTCCCTTAAATCTGAAATCAATGCGTCAGATTCAAAATCAAAAGGCATAGAACTTTTTTTAGAGCTCCTTGTGCCTAGAATGACTTCAAGCCCTTGCATCCTGTTAAGCATCTTTTTTTCCTTGTTTTTGCTGCTCCAGTAATAGGCTTCGTCCCGTGTACCTTTTGTCACCAGCACAATTACTCGGCCCTTATGTTGCCTGCCTGTCCTCCCCTTACGCTGAATACTGCGGATTTCCGATGGAATTGGTTCGTAAAATAGTACCAGATCCGTGGATGGAATGTCAAGCCCTTCTTCAGCAACGGAAGTGGCTACAAGTACGTTGTATTCTCCTGTCCTGAATTTCTCGAGGATTTCCACCTGTTGCTTCTGAGTAAGTCCTTTGTCCTTATGGCGAGAACCTTGTCCCACAAAACGGATTGGCACAA
This sequence comes from Methanosarcina sp., assembly GCA_003157235.1. GTDB lineage: Archaea > Halobacteriota > Methanosarcinia > Methanosarcinales > Methanosarcinaceae > Methanosarcina. The sequence continues at coordinate 5,980 of PMJC01000153.1, read as the reverse complement.
TTCCAGGAACCTCAGAAAGAGCATTTACCACTATTTCGGCAGTGTCCCTGTAGTTAGTAAACAAAATTGTCCGAGAATCAGGACTTCTTTCCAGTTGCTCGGATAAGATTCTCCTCGCATGTTCGAGTTTGGGATGTTCGACATCGCATTCTCTTACCCGATAAAGAGCTTTCTGCATGTAGAAGTCATTCATCAATCTTTTTGCAGCTTTAGTCGCACTGCTAGAGGAAGCTTCTGCATCCAGCTTTTCCAAATACTTCCTCAGGGTCTCAAGACCCTGCGTTTCCACCATTTCCACAGCATGGTTCACCTTCATCATTTCAGCTACCACAGAGATGGCAAAATAAACATTCGGATCCCCACCGATACGAATTTCACCTTGGAGTTTTTTATGGAGAAGTAGGAGGTCTTTTTTGGAGATATATTTTCCACCCCCTGAAGAAAGGCCCATGTCTCTTAGAACTCCAAGCCGATCATCGAGTATCTTTTCCAGATAGCTCCGAATTTCGGCAATTTCAGCAGGTAGCAGGACCTGAAGCCATTCTATTTCTTTTTCCTGAACATAAGGGCGAACATCCCTATCATTCTCAGTTTTCACAGCTACTTTTTCGACATGTAAGGTTTGACAAACTTCAGAAATTTTTTCGTCTGAGCTTCCTGGACTTGCAGTAATCCCAAGTATATGAGGATCTTTAGCGCTTTCAAAGTACTTTTTTGCAATAAAGGAATAAGCATAATTCCCAACTGCTCTGTGAGCCTCATCGAATGTGATGTGGCTTACATCTTCAAGACTTATCCGTTTCGTAAGAAGATCGTTTTCAATTACCTGCGGGGTGGATACGATCAATTTTCCTTGTGTCCATAGCTTTTCTCTCTCCAAAGGGGCAATGCTACCTGTAAAAGCAAGAATCTCGTCATCGGGAAGAGTCATCACCTTTTTAAAAAAAGCTGCATGCTGATCTACAAGAGGTTTGGTAGGAGAAAGGATCAGGGCTTTCCCCCCAAAACGCTGGAGCCTGGAAGCAATTACAAAAAGAGCTATAATGGTTTTCCCAAGTCCAGTGGGAAGCACAACTAGGCTTGATCCCTCAAGAGCTTTTTCTGCCAGGTTTAACTGATATAGCCTCTGCTCAACTGTGTCTGATTTTATCATTGGGTGCTTCATGCATGATGGCTTTTCAGGAAAAAGATTGTCTTTCATTTTGCTTCAGGATTATTTCATTTAAGGATTATTTACTTTATAAGTATTTATTTCAGATCTTCAGTGTTATATAAGAATAATGAAATTAAATTTTTGCTCAGGCTTTCGGCCTTTTAATTATGTAAACTGAAGAAAAAGTAGATCTTATGGATTTCATGCCCTTTTATACTCAGTTTTTAACAGCCAAAATTTAGATGTTTTCTAAGAATATTGATCAAAATCTAATTTCTACAAATCAATTGTATGTAATTTGTAAGATATGATGAAATTTAGGATTTTATCGAAATTCTTTTTGTTGTCTTCTGGGATCTCAAAAATTCATTATTATTTCCCGAATTCTGCGACTATAATAATTTGAAGAACCAGAAAATAATAAAGAATTTCGCAATTTAACGTTGGTATCAGAACATCAGAAGTTAAAAGGCTTGCCTGCATATTCGAAACTCTTACCCCTATAAATAAGTCCGAATATTACATTTTCTATTCCTTTCATCGGAGACCTTACCTGCCGCATTGAGTCTCGGTCCCTTATTGTAACAGTTCCGTCTTCAAGGGTATCATAATCCACGGTAACGGAGTAAGGAGTCCCTATTTCGTCGTTTCTTCTATAGCGGCGCCCAATAGTCCCGGAATCATCATAGTTGACAAGAAGAGCATTTTCCTTGAGTTTTGCAACGATCTCCTTTGCAGGATCTAAAAGCTCTTTACGAGTCAAAAGTGGGAGGACTGCAACCTGCACAGGGGAAACTGCACTTGAGAAATGCATAACAAGGCGATCATCCTCCTCTAACTCGGCATCTCTATCATCTTTTACATATTCAGATTCTTTTCCAATTTCTTCTGCGCCTTTAATTCCAAATTCTGCTGCCTTCTTGGCAATATTTTCTTCATCAAAAGCATGCTCCATGACACCATAGAAGATTCTGTCAATACCATAGGAAGGTTCAATTACATGTGGAATAAAGCCTTCTCCGTTTACTTTTACGCTCTCTTCCGCAAAGCTCACCATATCAGAACTGACTGTCAACTCTTCTCCACCCACATTAACTTTGATCTCAACCTTTGATAGTTCCTCTTCTGAAAGTTGTTTTAAAGCATCTGCGACAGCTCTTGCTTTGTCCCTAAAGACAGGGCCTAGCTTAGACATATTTGGCTTTACAGCAAAGCGATTTATCATCTTAGGCTCGTTATATTCCACGTAAACATAAAGATCGGTTTTGCTGACTCTTGAATGGGCTTTGAGGTCATAGTCCGTTCTGTCGGCAATTCCTACCATTTCAACCCAACCGAAGCGTTCTGTCTCAATCTCAGCATCCCAACAATCGATTGCATAATGCGCCATTTCATCCTTAAGGTGCTGCCTGAATCTGAGTTTTGAAGGGTTGATCCCTACCTTTTTCAGGAACTCTTGTGTGAGTGCGATATTGTAACCCAGTATTTCATGAGCAATGACCTTAGCCTTCACAGCTTCCCTGACAGTCATCCTGAATGATTCTCCCTTCTTCTGCGCCTCCTGCGAATAGAGTACAAGTTCTTTGTCTGCAAAAAGTTTGAAGTTAGGATGTTTTTTGTGCCTTGGATCAACGAAAATTTCGCACTCTGCCTGCGTAAACTCCCTGAGCCGGATAATACCCTGCCTGGGTGCAATTTCGTTTCGATAGGATTTACCTATCTGCACTGCTCCAAAAGGCAACTTACCTCTATAGAACCTGGAAAGCCTCTGGAAATCAACGAACATACCCTGGGCCGTTTCCGGCCTTAAATACCCCTGCTTTCCAGTACCAGGCCCAATTGTGGTCTTGAACATTAAATTAAATTCATAAGCTTCCCCTAATTCTCCACCACACTCGAGGCATCTGAGTTCATGTTCTTTTATAATCTTGGTAAGCTCTTCTGCATTCAAAGTTCCTGCCACATTAATTACGTTTTCTACAAGGTGATCAGCCCTGAATGCCTCTTTGCAGTTCATGCACTCACACAGAGGATCAGAAAAACTTCCAATGTGCCCGGATGCTATAAAGACTTCTTCGATACCGATAGTCGGACACTCAATCTCCATAAACCCTTCCTGGATAATATAAAACTCTCTCCATATCTGCTCAATCCGCCTCTTTAGTGTGCTCCCAAGAGGCCCATAATCATAAAATCCACGGCTTCCGCCATACAGTTCAAAGGAGTTCCACAAAAACCCCCGGCGTTTAGCCAGTTCGAATACCTTCTCGTACTTGTCCATTTAAGAAATCCTCGTGAAATTGAGTGGGAATATCAAATAATTGAGGATTTTGATAAACCTCATGTTTTCAAGAGTCATAATTATACTATTCATAAGATATGACGATATTTAGGGGGTTATCAAAATACTTAATTGTGAATTTTTGATTTGTCTGTAGTTATTAGATATTAGATAGATGAAGGGAACCATTATATTAAATCTACACTTCTCTGAGAAGTAGTTCTGAATTTAGTCGGTTCCGAAACCATCTATACAAATCAGAAGAATATCGCAAAAGTGATTTTAGCTAATCAAAGTTGCGTTGTGTCACTCCATTACTTACAGCAGGATATAGCACCTAAATTTGGGTTGAGAAAATATTTACTCATTTACATAATAGTATTAATATTAAGAATCAAATATTCTATCTATTTCATATTATTTGGCAATATATTTGTATTTGTACTTTATAGCAATCAAATGTGCTTCAACATGAACAAAAATAAAGAACTAAATGATTCCTAACAATAGTTGCTATGAAGGAATAATTTTAGGGGGTTGATTAGAAGTTTTATGTAAGAGAACTAAAAACAATAAAATCTTTAAAAATTCGTATATCATTATGTACAAAAATAATATAAAAAGTTAAACCATTGGAGGTAAATATAATGTTTGGATGGGACGATTTTCAAACTATAAATCTTTGGGGAACCGATGCACGCTGGGGTGGAATTCCCTGGGGTAGTCTCGCATAATTTAGCTTGTTTCCAATTGTAAATTTTGTTGATATAAATAACTCGCAATACAAGTGCATAAGCAGCAAAATTGATCCGAAATAAAACAGCATCAGAAAAATCTTCTGAAATAAAAAAAGTGTCATAGCCATCTTTTCACGACATTGAGAAAAAAATCCTGATAAACTGCCTTGAATTGATGACTATGAATTTAAAATTTTCTAACATTTGCTGATATAATCATACCATTAACTCTCCTGGCAATTAATCAACATTATAAACTTAAGAAGATTCAGATAAACCTATATAAATTTATACAACTCGCAGCAAATTCTATAGTATTAATTTACTCATTAAAATTTTCACTATTTTAGCTTTAAAGAATAATATAAACTTTTCCCGTCAAACATAAACTTTTTAAGTCAAGTGAGACGAAATTAAGTGAAATTAAATTATTTAAGTTGTAGACATGTCTTTTTGGTACCATAGTTCATATAAAAATATGGGAATAAGCCGACATGAAACTGATCTGATCAATATTTTAAAAGTACTTCTTTCACAACAATAGCATGAACGTCCCAACATTGAAACTTAGAAATATTATATAGACCAAATTTTTCCAGTAGATTTCTTGTTATTTTGAGTTTATAAAGAATTGTTTCAAAATATCCTTCTTTGTGATATTCTCTTATTAGTTGATTATATCGAAAATAAAAGAGTATTTTGAAGATAGCTAAACTATCTTTAAAACAAAAGAATAATAAACCAGAAAAAATTAAGTTAATACTAAAATTACTGGACAAAATTTGCACAGGATTGCAACGAGGAAAAAATACTAGACGAACTAAAATCTAATAAAAATATATCAAGATCGAATATATAATTTAGTATTAATATAAAACACACGATTAATAGTTGCAAACCCCTGATTTTAACTAGCTATTAATATACTTTTCTAAGCATCGGACAAAATTTAAGGTTTATCAAAATACCATACAAATATACTGTTTCTAAAATTTGTAATTAAAATTTTTAACGTTATATTTTTGGATTAAATTTAATGGTATAACCGCAATTTGGCAGTGTACCGAAAGTTCCATAATCAATTCAAATAATTAAAACTTAAACTGATAATCTATAACGTAAATAAAAAGATAGTAGAAATAATTTGTATTAAATTAAGGATTTCTACAGAGCCGTAAAATCAGTAAGAATTTTCATGAGCAAAAATTATTGTTAAGAGAATTAAACTCTCCAATACTCAAAAATATAGGAATTTATTGGAATTCTATTTAAATGTAAAGTTTGACCACACAAAAATGGAATCATGAAACCGTTTTTTCCGTATTTTCCTGTTTAATAGGCAGGATTCTCAACTTTAATGAGGGTGAGCTTCCAGTATGAATAATGAAGGTTGAAATAGAAACTTTCAATCTGAATATAAAACTTATAGTAGTAGATGTCGATTAATTTCGCAAAAATAAAAAATTGGTATTGAAAATGAATGAGTTTAGGTATAACTGAATTATTACATGCTAAATTTAAGATAAATAAGGTTTATATCCTCAAAAAGTTTGTAGACTTGGGAGAAAATCAAGTCGGGTTTTCTTTATGAAGTAAGACTATTGTTTTCATTTTTAGGAATAATTCTTAGCTCATTAGAGTCCTTCCTTCAACAGCTATGGGAAATACCAAATAATTATTGATGGTGACTCTAAGAATTCTTCCTCTAGAATTTCTAGAATTAACACTACCTATATTTGCAAATACGAAATATATTTCACCTATACATATCAGAGTAATAACCATTTTTTAATAGCTTATTATACTTTT
>PMJC01000066.1 GCA_003157235.1 Methanosarcina sp. | reverse complement strand
GCTTCACGTTTTCCTTTCCTGTCCCCATGAACAATAACATTAGCTCCAGCTTTTTTGGCGACCTCTGCTGTCCGATCGACACTCCCGTCATCAACAACAATCACGTTGTCAGCATAAAGTCTACTGAGCAAAACGAGACTTCCAATGGACTCTTCTTCATCGCAAGCTGGAAGTATAATAGTTATTACTTGAGAGGTTGCCCTCCGATCTCTCTTATTTATTGGTATGTTTAAACATCTTTTGATAAGCATCTCGTCACTCATTTAGAATTACCTCTGAACTTAACTCCCAAAATTAATTTAGATGCCTTAAGGGATTATGGTCCAAATGAAATTGACACTGTTAAGAAATCTTACAAAACAAACTCTTAAAAATTAATAGGAATGACAGTTATATAAATCTATTGTAACCAACATAGAAGCAGAGTAATAACTGAAAAGTAATTACATCAGAAGAACCTTGATAAGAGTAGTATAAACTTATATGTTTGAGATAAAAATCCAGGTAAAAGAACTTATAAATTTGGACAGTATTAATATATTTTATGTATACATATAAAGTTTATTTCAAAAAACACCCAATCAAATGAAAATTAATCTCACTTTGATATGAGGTTTCTGCATCATAACAATTTATCCATCCATCTAATACAATTTTACGCACTTAATATCCCTCTTAGAATACTTGCTGCATCGCTTCAAAATGAAAAATAAATACTAAAAAATAAACATATATTCTGAAAATATAGTTTTCCTGTGCGTCAGAACATTGTCAAAAAAAGAAGTTAAAAAATATGGATAAAGAAAATCATAATTTCGATTATAAACCCCGCTGCAAGCAACTGGATATGTTTGCACCACCTTCTGCATAAAGGAATTATTCGAAATCAAATATTTTCTATCGCCTTTATAATTCCTTTTCCTTCCTGTTACCCTGATTTTCAACATCTTTATTAATGACATCGAAAGATGTAACATCCTACATTCCAGATGTATCGAATTTATTGCCTAGCTACCTAATATTATTCACTGAAAGTTAGATTAATTTAACATGAAGTCAGTAACTAAACTGGTTCCTCAAGTTCACTATCCATCCTCTTTTTTAACAATTTACTGTTTACAAGTATAATACCAAATATTGTTTCATTTTCACGATTATAAGGTAGGTGCTAATTCTTGAGGTTTGGGTTCACTACCTTATTGTCTTAAATATAAATAAGTAATAAAACACAAATAGGCTCATGACAAGGTTCTCATTCGATAACAATAAAAGTATGCCACCACAAAATCTTTCTGAAATCACTAAATTTATTGGTTTTTTAAAAAATAAAGATTTTAGGGAGAAATCGGGATAAACCCGACTCTTTTAATGAACATCAAAGGAGTTTAATATTTTTTCTGCATTTAAAAGCCATATAATTGGTCACAAGTAGTATGTTTCATATGTATTGGAATAATTGAATTTACAGGTACATGGGCAAATAAAATGTGAGGTCAGTAAAACAAGAATGCTATCAAAGTAATCACTGACTGGAAAAATGGTCTGCTGTTTATTTAGAGCTGATCAAATCAGAAAATCCATTTTATAAAAAATATAATATAATTCCCTTAAATTAAAGTAAAAATATTACTGATTTTGCAACTCCAGGAAAACTGCTTCCTACAGGCACTGTGGATGTAACATTGTTATTTTTGTGTTAATTCAGGGATTATGTTTCTGTTCCAGTTCGAAAAACATACCTTTGGTCCATCCGAGTGATTGCAACTCTATAAAGCCATGGTCCTACATTTACTGAGATTGTAACTTGGTTTGTTTCTGTGTCAATTACAAAAAAATGTTGCTGCCAAAGTTTGGAATATATGCATATGGAGATGCACATACGATACTTACCGACATTAAAATCATAACTATTAAAACTAAGACTATTAAATACAATTTGTGTTTATGATCACGTATTTCAACTCTTTTACCAATGTTATTAATTAGGAAAACTCGAAGATCTTTCCATCTGATTGGAAATATTCAACATTCTGATTCGGAGTGTTGAAATACATTTAACTCTTCTTATAAACTTATGTAGTTGTTAGTTATAAATAACATTAAAACGTATTTATGATCAAAAACAAAGGATAAGTATGCCTGCAAGATATTCTCTTTCGATGAAATTCTCCTTGCAAGGAACTCTGCATCCAAGCCCACAAGTCCACCGATCACATGGCAAGACCTCCATGTATTTTGGCCAATGGCCGATGGGATCAGAGGTAATCAAGAAGATCCAAATCCGATGAAGCAATAGCAGCATTTGACAAAACAATTGAAATTAACCCGCTTGATTCAGAAGTTTGGTACAATAAAGAAAAAGCTCTAAGTAAATCAAGTAAGTTAGATGAAGCCATAAAAGCGTATGACAAATCCCGTTATTAATATTCAAATCCATATCATGAGGATTAAAATGAACGAAACTAAATGTTATAAAGCAAGTAGAAAGCATACAATCATAACGATTTTAGGAATTACTGCACTGGCACTTTTAATCCTGGTGGGTACAGCAGGCGCAGCACAATCTTCAAATGTTTGGTTCCATAAAGGAAGCGAGC
>PMJC01000390.1 GCA_003157235.1 Methanosarcina sp. | reverse complement strand
TGAGCTCTCCTGGTGTAGCCTTTTTTTCCGGAAATTTTCAGTTCAACGTTCTGAATGGCCTTGCAAATTTCATCCCCTTTCTTTGCATCCTCACAAAATATGTTAATTTTTTCACAACAAAGAAGGGGATTTCCTAAAACATAGATTTCCTTTTACGTCAGCTATCTACAAAATCATAGCTTTATTATCATTTTTCGATCTAGATACATTAAGATGCTTATTTAATTATAATGATCTTTGCCTAGATATATATTCAGTTTAGATCATATCAATTTTTGACCTGCTCCTAGGCCGGGAGAACACTGGAAAACATTACTAATTTTGATTTCTATTAGATTCTTTGCAAGAAGTCCGGGTTTTGTTGTATGCACAATTTCTTTCATTTTTTCAAATTTGTCTCCAGCACTAATAATTTCCGCTTTACCCTTTATTTGGAAACAGCCACCTGTATCAGGACCCCATATATAGAATGCAACAACAGGATTTTCTTCCAAGTTTGCCAGCGATTTGATCATGAAATTATCTGCAATCCAGACTGTCTCATCATCTACAAGCCGGCAGAATCCTATCGGCACTACATTCGGAATTCCATCTTTTGAGGCAGTAGCCACAGGAAAGATCTTCATCATTGAGAAAGCTTTTTTCATCTCTTCAGTTAATTTTGTCATAGTATTCACCATAAAGATGGTTGCTGTATAAATTTATATATTTAAGCATTAGAATTTTGTATCATATATTTTATTTATATATTTTCATGACCTTACAAGGCAAAAAAATATCCTGCGAAATGTTTTTTTAAGGGGAAAAAAGATGAATTTGTGGTTTATGTATAACATTTCGGATATGGACAAATAATACTAGAAAAAATCGGCTACAAAGAGATAAATATTGAGAATTTCGATAAACTTCTGATCTTCACGAATCACTTATATACAATTTATCCGCATATGGCGGAATTTAGGGTTCATAGAAATCCTCTTGAGACTTGGACAGACTGATTTATTTAGGACTTAAGCGGGTTAGCCGAGAAATCAGTAGCAACAAGCATTAATTTGTCTAATATATAAGCTAAAATAACAATCTTCATTGTGCCTAATTTTGAACTTATATCACTTAAGTCCTGTTATTTGAAAATTTCACGAAACAAAATTATGGATAAACTATAAATAGAGGGAAATTTCAGTGAAAATAAATTCGGAAAATAATGCTTTTTGTGAGTGGATCAGGAAAAATAAGGATAGCAACGATCTTTGTTGATAGTATAGGAGGGTTAAGTTCTCCGATCTCAATCTACCTTGTGGTCGCAGGTGTTTTTGGGAATAATAATTAAAGATCTTGATTAATGGATCCTAGTAATCTAAAAAGGCAGTTCTCCACCATGAATTGTATATCGGGATAGATAGAATAAAATCCACCGAAGAAAAATTGCTTTCTCTAAATCTGGAAAATAAAATTAAAAACAATCAAAAGAAGAATAATTGATGAGAATTCAAGTTAAATAGTTACTACTTTTGACCTGAAAATAAATGCGCTGGATAACTTGGATATAAGGGTGTTTTGAAAAACCCTGCTATGAAGCAAAAGATACTCCTAATTTACGGTGCTTTCTAATGTTATCGAGGCCAGGTAACAACAATAATCTTAGGAAAAACCTCATCCCTTTTCTGTATTTTCCGCATTACTTCTAAAAAGAAATATTTATAATATTGAGCAATACCAAGGGTATAAGTATAATTCAGGCAAAAAAACAATTGAATACCTATCCAAGCGAGGAAAATTTTGGTAAATAGTCTCTTGTTATGGAGGTCTTTATTGCTCTTTTAGCGAATTAAATGTTGATAAGCCAGAGAATGGTACAGTAAGTGGAATTGGAAAAAAAGAGTAAAAGATTGAAAAACAGATTTTCTGCAGGTTTACTCCTGCATTTTGAGGAACAAGATTATTATGGAAAACCAGGAAATTGCAGAGGAAATAAACAAAATTAAAGAAGAGAAAAATGCAATAATAATTTCACATTTTTACACACGGAGAGAAGTTCAGGATGTTTCAGATTTTGTTGCAGATTCTCTTTCACTCTGTAAGGCAGCATTGAACTCAAAAGCTGAAATTATAGTTTTTGCAGGTGTCCATTTCATGGCAGAGTCGGCATCGATCATTTCCCCTGAAAAGCTAGTCCTTTTACCAGTTCCTGATGCCGTATGCCCAATGGCAGATATGGTAACTGTGGAGTCTCTCCGATGTTTGAAAGAAAAAAATCCTGATGCAGCAGTTGTGTGCTATGTAAATAGTTCAGCTGCAGTAAAAGCAGAATCTGATATATGCTGCACGTCTGCAAATGCAATAAATGTGGTAAATTCTATTGAAAACCAGGAAATTATTTTCATCCCTGACAAAAACTTGGGAAGGTTTGTATCCCTTCACACCACAAAAAAAATACATTTTTGGCCTGGATTTTGTCACGTTCATGACAGCATTAGTGATGAAAATATCCACAAATTAAAAAAAATGCATCCAGATGTCGAATTTTTGGCACATCCGGAGTGTAGGCCTGAAGTCCTGAGCCTTGCAGATAATATTCTCAGCACCTCAGGGATTATAAATGAAGCTGGAAAATCAAGTTCAAAGGAGTTTATAATCGGAACGGAAACGGAAATCGTTCAGAACCTGAAAAGAAAATATCCGGATAAAAAGTTCTATCCTGCATCTGAGAAGGTTCTTTGTTACAACATGAAAAAAATCACACTTGAATCCATCCTTAACAGCCTTCAAAATATGGAATATGAGCTTCATATCCCTGGGTATATAAGAATGAAAGCGAAAAAAGCGCTGGATAGGATGCTTGAAATAAGTGGAAATTGAAGTCGAGAAAGGAAAGCTGAATCCTTTCCTTGAATTTTTCGCGAAATTTTCCCTGAATTTATCAATTATTCACCCTGCTTTATAATTCAATGAGATGACTATTTATACCTAAATCAAACTCGTGAATATTTGATCATAGTTGTAATGTTTGTAGAATGATGGGTTTCAGGATGACAGAGTGATTATGCTTCCGGTTGCAACCCTGAAATACGTGAATTTGATTCTCAATTACTTGGAAATTGTTGGAAAAAAGTATAGTAAAGAGATGTGCAGGTATAAATGTGCAGGTATTATTGTATCGAAAACTTTGAAGCCTTATTTGTTTTTCAGAGAAATTTTACCTACATAATGATTGTTTAAGAGATGAGAATGCCCGATTCGAATAAACGTAGAAAACAAGCAATTTGTATTGCATCCCTACTCTGCCTACTTAGTTTTTTGCTATTGATACATTTCGGATATGAGTACAAAAGTGGCAAGACAAATGAAATAATTCTGGAAGATGCAAAGGAAAGTGCACTCCAAAAAGCCAACTCTGCCATAAAAAACATTAATTTAGAACTTAATTCTACTAGCTCCCTGGCTGATGGAGTTGCAAAGGATCTGAGTTCCGGAAAACTGAAAAATGATTCCATACTCTGAGAGCGATTTCTGGCTGAAATGAAGAACAATTCTCACATTTTTAGCATCGTCGTTGCATACTCTCCTGCTGCCAATGCAGGGAAGCTTTATGCACCTCATTTCAAGAGAAACGGTTCAGAAGTCGTGTATGATCCACTCACATATGACTACACGANNCAGCTCCTTTTTATCTTGCCGAATCCCGGGATGGGAACAAAGATGAGGGAGTGGTAAGTATAAGTTACTCTCTTGAAGGAATAAGAGTGCAGTTAGGCAACCTCAACATAAGGAATACGGGTTATGGTTTCATCATCTATGAGAAAGGGGTGATTATTTCTTATCCTATCCAAGAGTATCTTACCAAAAATATTCATGACCTTGTAAAAAAAGATCCCACTCTTTACTTCATAAATGAGAACATAAAAAAACAAGACTACTTGCCGATAAATTCCTTTACAGGAAAATCCTACTGGGTATTTCAAAAAAATATTCCTTCTACAGACTGGACTCTAGGGTTTGTCCTTCCTCAGGAAGAAATTCTGCTGAACAAAAAAACAGAGCAAATCCACTCAATTATTTCTATAGTGTTCGCAACTTTTGCTTTTTTATTTTTTCTGTGCCTACTTTTTGTATCTATTTACAGGTATGACCATAAAGGGCTCTGGATGCTCGCGGTTATTTTTTTCATTACTTTGTATCCTGGGAATAGGCTTTATGTGGCACCTTACTATGAATAATTCCCTCTTGACGGTAGGAATGGAGACCGTGTTGTTTTTGACAGGGAAGAGGTTGAAACGGTGTTGCAACATGTCAATACTAGCCCTATAACTCATCGGATTCCTTCCGGATTTTTTATCAAGTCAATGGGGTTCTTGAATGCTGATGACGTCTTAATAACCGGATATCTCTGGCAAAATATTTCAGGCCTAG
>PMJC01000180.1:10737-10995 GCA_003157235.1 Methanosarcina sp. | reverse complement strand
AGTCATAACATCTAAACATTCACAAAAAAGAATTAAACTTTATTGAGTAAACAAATAAAACTAAATCAAAGATAATCCACGATCTTAATTACATTTTCCCTTTTTTCACTAGAAAACAGGTTAAAAAACCTAATCAATCAGAAAGTAATTAAAGAGCCAATAACTTGGAATTTATCACTAAATCAACTATCTAAAGCTAAAACAATTTATGATACAAATTCAGGAGAATAATCATTTATGCAAATTAAGGGAATAGCT
>PMJC01000180.1:0-10686 GCA_003157235.1 Methanosarcina sp. | reverse complement strand
TTTTTTCAAAAACAGGAAATTGCCATATAATAGTTGGCTATCCTTATGATAGACAGAGCTGGACATGTTACGATAAGGAAGGAACTATCAGGGAACTTCAAGTGCTTGATGTGAAATTTGAGGATTTCGAAGAAGCTAACCTTGACGGGGCTAACTTTGAAGGAGCTAACTTTGAAGGAACTGATTTTAAAAAAGCTAATCTTGAAGAAGCTGACCTTGAAGGAACTGACCTTGTAGGGACTAACTTTGAAGGAACTGACCTTGTAGGAGCTAACCTTGAAGGAACTAATCTTGAAGGAGCTAATCTTAAAAAAGCTAACCTTAAAAGAGCTAACCTTAAAAAAGCTAACCTTAAAGGAGCTGATTTTGAAGGGGCTAATCTTAAAGGAGTCAACGAATTAACAATTGACCAACTTTCAAAAGTTAAAACACTTTATAATACAAAATTAGATGACAAGCTCCTCATACCATTAAAAGAAAAATATCCTGCTCTTTTTGAAAGACCAAAACTATAGGTTCTCAAGGATCGAGCTGTTCTATGAATTAAGGTTCCATGCGGAATAAAGAGAACCTTAAATCAATATTATACTAATATATGTTGCAGATTCAATGACTCATTAATCAGAAGTCTATAGGAGGTACTATTTAACATAAATAGAGAAGTTAATTAAAAATCGAAGAGTGTTTTTTGAGATTTAGACTCCATTTTTTTAGGAACTTCCTCTGCTTCAATATCAAAATTAATAGATTTAAGTTCAGTAATTTTCTCGGAAAAAGGTTCTTTTTTTGCAGGGCTATTCTGTCGTGAAGGCTCGATAGAGATCTTGTTGTCTACAGGTTCAGACTGAGAAAAGANNGGAAAAATTAAATTCGAGGTTGATAATTTTTTGCTCGCCTTCAGAAACTCGGAGTTCGGAAATGTCTGATTTTCCAGAAGATTTTTCTTCTTTTTTCTCTTGACTTTTAACTGTGCAACCAGAGGGAATCTGCTTATTATTTTTTGAAGGTACAGGAATTTTGAAAAATTCCGTTTTTTTTGCTTCTCCGTTTACTCCACGGAGAAATTCCTGTGCCTCATCATATATTTTTTGCATCTTTTTACTAGCTTTTGTGCTTCCGGAGAGGTACAGAAATTCCTCAAGTTCAAGCCGTAGGCATCCAATAACTTCAATAGAAGATGTTTCATCTTTTACCATGTGAGAGTACAGATTTAGCAGGTTTTTTCTGGAGTAACGCATTGATTTAAAGCTCTGTTCTCCAATTTTTGAAGCTATATTGTCTCGGAGATCTCTTTTTGAATGGGTCTGTCCGAGTCTTCTCCAGAGAGAAGGCTGCTGGAACTTGATAAATCCTGGGTAGGATCTTGTCTTTGATATTACAGCTCCGCAGACCATAAGCATGCTGGCATATCTCCACATCCGATAGTTTTGACGTTTCTTCACGCGTCCAAGATAGAGGTCAGCCCTTGAGAGATAACCAAAGCCAGTTCTTATATCTCCAATTTTGCCGTCTTTGCATGAATACTGAATAGGCAAATTCTCATCGATCCAGTGTACAAGATCTTCAGGATTTTCATCGAGACCGCGGGTAACCTCAAGGGCCTTTTTACAGTCAGTGCTCTTAAATATTGTCTGCATCGCTTTGAAAATATTTTTCCGGATGTCTCTGCCTGAAGTGCTGAAATCTTTTGCTTCCAGCATTTTCTTTCCTATAGCTGCAGCTTGAAGGTCATTTATTGCACTCCGGAAGTCTCCTCCAGCATTTTCCGCAATCATTTGGACTACATCCGGGTTGCATGAGATTCCTTCACTCTCACACACTTTATTCAAAGCAGATACCATTGAACGGCTTTGTACGGATCCGAACTTTATTTCAAGACAGAGGTTCCTGATAGTAGGGTTTAACCCATAAACATCGTTTGCAATCAGCACGATTGGCTGGAGCGTAGATTTTATAATCCCTGCAATAGCTCGCATCCCACCTCTATCTGCACTCCCATGAATATTGTCTGCCTCATCTAGGATAATCAAGCGTTTTTTNNGTCCTCTGGTCACTTGCATTGAGTTCGATTACTTCCCAGGCAAGATCCCGTGCAAGAGCGTGAGCACTCGAAGTCTTACCTATTCCTGGGGGTCCATGAAGGATCACTGCCTTTTTCTCAGGGATCCCAAAAAGCCAATCATCAGCCCATGTCCTCAAATATTGCACTGTCCTCTTGTTCCCCACTATCTCTTTGAGGCTCTGGGGACGGTATTCTTCAGCCCATTCAATCGCCGATGTCATCTTAAACCCTAACAATAAGAACTGAACTTATTATTAATTGTATATGTTTCAATTTTTTGATATACAGAAACTATTTAACTGGGGAAAAACAATATCAACAGCCACATTAATGAAGATTTAATGAGTGAATTTAAGTTGGCTGACTTTACCTCAGTCAAGTATCCAACATCTTGCTGCTGGGATGGAAACTTCCCAGAAAACCGTTATTAACTAACGTGTTTATATGTTAATTTAGCTTTACACTATGAAATGGAACTACGTCACCCAAAGACCATTGTGTTCATAAAATAAGATATCACATTATTTTTTGTATTAAGTGTCGTGAAAAATTTCTTCTTAGACAAAGATATCATCAACTATTTGAAATATGTATGCTTCAAAATTGGTAAAATGTACTGTATTAGGTTTGCTGCAACCTATAATGATATTGATCATATACATCTTTTAGTTGGTGCTGAAACAAAAAATTTTACTTCAAGAGTGATGAGATTATAAAAGGTATCATCGCAATAAAAATTAAACAATAATCTGTGATTAAAAACAGTTGTTTGGTTGTGAATTTTAGAGTGGTGAAGGTTACATTGGAACTGTGAGTGATGGTACAACTTCCGATGTACTTAGAAAATATGTTTAAAATCAGGGAAACCAGGAAGAAAAAAGAATATAAGTAAACAAAAATATTTGATTTTGGTAACTGTAACTATTAGGGTATAGTTAATTTTGTTCCCTTAAACACCGCTAGAATAACTTCTATAATTGGGAAATTGCTTCTTTTGATTGCATAAATGTAGGCTCTAATTCTGTAGGAAGCTCAAACTCCTTGCGTGGTTCTAAATTTCAATATATTTTTTATTTTAATTTCATCATTCTTATATCCCTTCCTGCCTGGTTATTTTCAAATGGAACTCTGAGATCAGTAATGATCCGGATTGGCTAATGAAACACTCTTTGAACCACTCTAAAGAATGTGGATACTTTATTGAGATGTTGAAGTTGGAGCCCATGAGAATAGACAAAGTTTTGATATTCCACCGATAAATCTTAATTTTATAGAAAATAGAAGTTGATAGAGATTTTTCCTTACTATGGAATATCAAATGAAACTGTTTTTCCTAAATCAGTGAGATATTCAGCTGATCCTAATATTCTAGCTTAGTAATCTACTGTAAAAATTATTAGTTTATCATCCATGGAGGATTTCTGAGTTTTTTAATGAGATTGTGAGGATAAAAATATGTTTTGCTATCATAATTAGGGTAGAAAGAGGATTTTTCCGGAATTTAGATAAATTTGGGAATATGATTAGGGAGAGGTTAAAATTTTTTTATGTCATTTATTAATGATGAAATAAGGATGAAAATCAAGAAGTAAGGACTTTGGATCAATGCAGTTTCCAATGACAAATACACATGTTATTTTTTTCCATCCAAAAAGAAGATCTAAATCAATGGTAGACATGGTAATTCTTCCGAAATTTCAAGGAGTAGCAGTTCATTGGGTGGGAATTCTGCAACAGAAACCAGAATGAACGCAATCGTCATGGCCAATATACTGAGTGGAGTTAGTAGACAGAAAAAGATCGCCGAGAAAGTATTTTTATTCGTTTGAGCCTGTAATTCGAAGAATTTAATTCTTATTTAGGACCATATTCATACTTAATATAATAGCGAGGATCCATGGAGTTTTTTTCACCAATAAAAGGGTACTTTTAGGCTTCGTTTATTGGGGGGTAAAATCAGTGAAGTACTTAACTCAGAAAACTACTAATAATTTAAAG
Source organism: Methanosarcina sp. (assembly GCA_003157235.1). Lineage (GTDB taxonomy): Archaea > Halobacteriota > Methanosarcinia > Methanosarcinales > Methanosarcinaceae > Methanosarcina. Next base: position 6,626 of record PMJC01000180.1, on the reverse strand, counting down.
AAGCTTAAAAAAAGGAGCTTTAAAGATGCCTTTTCACGTAATGATTATACCTACCCTTGGTTGCCCTGCTAATTGCAGTTACTGCTGGAGTTCCGAGAAAAAATCTTCGATAATGAGCATTGAAACGATAACAGAAGTTGTTAAATGGCTTAAAAGTTTAAGGGGAGATTCTGTTACTTTTACTTTCCATGGTGGGGAGCCGCTCCTAGCAGGAGCAGATTTTTATATGGAAGCACTACCGATACTTTTTAAGGGTTTAAGCCCACGGAAAATAGCTTTTGCGATACAGACCAACCTCTGGAAGCTTACCCCGGAAATAGCTAAAATTTTTGCTGAATACAATATCCCCATAGGCTCTAGTTTGGATGGTCCAAAGGAGCTCAATGACTTCCAAAGGGGAAAAGGGTACTACACAAAAACAATGATGGGCTACGAAATTGCAAGGAATCAAGGACTTAATGTTAGATTCATTACCACTTTCACTTCTCATTCCGTAAAGTTCAAGGAAGAAATTTTCAATTTTTATCTTGAGCAAGGTTTTACTCTCAAATTACACCCATGCCTACCCTCTTTAAAAGGCGAAAATCCCAAAAAATGGACAATTGATCCGGGAGAGTATGGAGAACTTTTAATTTACCTTCTCGATAAATATCTGGAAAATATGGGTAAAATTGAAGTTATGAATATTGACCATCTGTGTAAATGTGTATTTACAGGAAGGGGAACTGTCTGCACATATGTTGATTGCATGGGAGACACATTTGCAGTTGGATCTGAAGGAAATATATATCCATGTTATCGCTTTGTGGGCATGGACGAATGGATTATGGGTAATGTATATGACCATCCGACTATGGAAGACCTTTCCCAATCCAATGCATGGAAATGCTTGAACAAGTTTAAAGAATATGTGGACAAAGAATGTGGCAAATGTGCTCACATTAAATACTGTAGAGGAGGATGCCCATACAATGCTATAGTTCCTACAGGAGGTGAAATAAGGGGTATTGATCCTTATTGCACTGCATACAAGATGATATTCGACGAAATAACAAAAAGGTTCAACGAGGAGATGTTCGGTTCCTGTGAAATGGACGTTTTTTTGCCACAGACAATGAATTCTTCAAGGCCAGGCATAATGTCTCTCATGCGCAAGAAGATCTGAAATGCCGGGTTATTATCAACATTTAAAAACCCATAAAGCCAATCGGTTGCGCCTACTCTATTGTCAGTCCTCAAAAGATTTCGACACCCTTTTAAGCACAGTGAGCTCATGAAATTATAGTCCTCAAAGTAAAAGACTCTACCAGGCTGTTCTTGAGTAGGGCTTAAGAGGTGATATGCAGTTCCTCGTTCCCAAAAGGGGCTTAACCCCGAGAGCTGGTAAGAGGAGTTCAGGAAAAGGTTATGTGTTTGTGCTGCCAAAAAACTTGCTCTTCCATTAAACTTTTTATTTTCACTTTTTATCAATGCAACGAAAGGATTTTGAAAAAATGGGAGAACAATATTAAAGTGGATGAGCACAAACAATGCATCATATTTTCTTTAACTTTTCTTTATCAGTCGAGGATCCGGAAAGAAGGGCATAAGGTGTTTCTGACCGATTTATTTATATATGGAAATGATGTGTATAGTGAGCCATAAGCTAGTTAGAAACCGCTAATTTCGGAGAATTTCTGGCCATTTTCTGGATCATAATTTTTATTATCAGGAGCTTATAGCTGTTGCATAAAGTGAGGGATTCAGTTTTGGAAACACTAAGAAGGTTGGAAATTTTATATAGAACATAAAGAACTTTCTGAAAGCACAAACTGCAACATGTAGTTTAAATTTTATGCCGAAGAATTCAGATCATTCACACATATTAATTAAGGAAAACTCACCTGAGCATAAAAAGAATAAACTAAGTGACTTGAAGGCCTGAAAGATCATCCATTAGCATATAAAAACAATAGTATCTATGGAACTCACTTTGGAGGAATTACTTGGCACGGAAGAAAGTACAGAGAAAGATCGACGGATGGAAATCCAAGGAATGGTATAATATTGAAGCTCCTGTCTATTTAAACAGGAGTATTGTTGGGAATACTATGGCAGGAGATCCTTCCTTGCTTATAGGCCGCAATGTTGAAACCACTGTTGGAGAACTTACCAANNGACTATGTTCGCTCGATAGTAAAGAGGCAGACTTCCAGGATAGACGCCAACATTGAAGTAAAAACCAAAGATAAGTATGTCATTCGTGTAAAACCAACCTGTTTCACCATTAAGAGGGCACGTTCAAGCCAGATGCAAGCCATCAGGGAAATGATGGTTGAAATAGTAAAAAAGCGTGCAGCAGAATCCGATTTTGAGAACTTTATGCAAGAAGCAATACTTGGGAAACTTTCAGCAGCCATTTACAGGCAGGCAAAGTTCATTTACCCACTCCGCAGAGTCGAAATCAGAAAGACTCAGGTGGAAGCTATGCCATCAGTTGGACCTGCTTTATCATAGCTACTGTTCTGGTTAAGGAGCAAGGGAAAATTCTTTACGGTTTTTCTTATCTCCCATTTACGATCTAATTGCCTTTTCAGCTCTATTCCCTATAGTATACTTGCAAATAATGTTACAGAAATTATAAATAATAGTTTGCACTGTAAAAATTAACACTTCAAAAACATAGAACAATAGATTAATAGTCAGGAATATATACCGCATTCCACTAAAATCAACAGCAAAATTTAGCCAAAAAATCATACAAACTGCCATATTTCCAATGGGATTATACAAATATTATTAATAGTTTTAAGTAAGTCCTGATTTAAAACTTCTGTTAACATCTATTCACAAAGTGTAAGCTGAAGTAAAAAGAAGGATTTTGATATAAAAGTAATTCAACTTAATGAAAATGATGCTGTAGATGCATATTTAAAACTTTTGATGATTAATCTGGGGTGCAAATATATCAAGAGGACAAAAAAGTCTAGCTTCTAATATACAAATTATCAAACCCAACTATACTTCTATGCTCCGTTAACTGTGAAAGTTGTCTAATAATACAGAAGATGGACAGGTTTCTTGTCTAGAAATTCTCCTGCCGTTTTGATGTCGTTTTCCCTTTATTGTTCTATTTTCTCCCTGCTCATGCCCTTCCATTGGCTCGAAAGGTGATATTTTTCTGCATAAACCGATACATGCAAAAAAGTAAGATCTCTGACAAGAGTTAAGAATCCTGCAAAACATGGGGAATATCAATCCCCAAAATAATATGATTGGAGTAGAACCGATCCATCAGTAAGGCTGTAGAAATACCTGGGATCGACCAGAGGATGCTTACCAAGAATAAAATACCCGTAAAAGAATAGAACGCAGGTAATCCAACGAACTCATCAGCGCTGCCTGTCATAATATCAGTGATTCCGGTCTCACATACAGAAAGTGTTAACTAATCTTGCTAAAGACATAATCAACTATGTCATTTTGGGGATATTCTAAGCTCAAGGTTTTCTCTCCGACTATGTACAAACCTGACTAGCTGGATCGTTCTAGTTGTAGCTACCATGGCAGTAGAAATGGAGATATGCTCTCCCAGGTACCCTATCCAAGACAGTTGTTCTGGTGGTAATTTCATCAATATTCATTTGTGAAGAACTGAAGAGTTTAGATATATACCTAGCCTTGACATCTTATAAAAGCAAAGTTAGGATCTTCCAGGAGATTGATAACTACATAGAGTCTTTTTCTTGTTATTTTCCCAGCCTTATTTAGTGTCTCTCTATGCAACTGAATGGAAAGATTGAATTAAGAAAAATAGAGAAAACTAAAACTAAAAAGATAAAATTATCAAAATGATCTGCAGTTGATGAAAATAGATTGTAACACCGCAAAAATAGTTAATATTACAATGCAAAGTCATATACTCATAAATTTTATCAAACCAACTGGGATGAAAATAGTATTGAGTTCCATTAGAAAATAATGGATACTGTCAAATTTAGGTATCATAGACACACTGTCAAATTTTCATTGACGATTTTAAAATTCTATGGAATATTTTTGATCTTGTGCACAAGGTTTTTGATGGCCTCAGCAACCTGATATTCCGAATCTCCCCAGTGGACAACAACTCCTTCAAAGCCTGAAATATTTACAAGGCCAGAATTTTCAGACCTGCAGCAGCGTGTAATGAAAGGTCTTGATGGTACCAATATTTCGGATTTTAATGGACATATATTTATGAAGGAGTATTCAAGCTCCGGAAAGCACATTTCAAAAATGGTCTTTGAGATCTCACACCCTACAAGCAGGTGTCCGTTTTCGATGAATATATTCGAATCCAGATATTTTCCTTTGAGACCAGACGCGCTACATGGAAAAACAGTATTTGGCCCTTCAAAATGTCGGAGGTCAATTACCTTTTCAGCAAAATGGACCTGCAGGTCACCGAAAATTCCACTGGTTTCAAGCCTCCTTACAACCATGGAGAGCCAGGAAGGCTCAGGGGGAACGACGTCAAGTATCTCTATATAAATAATACTGAAAAGATCAGGTTTATGAATAAATGTAACGTGCTTATCCAAGCCTGTAAAAATTATAGTATTAACCTTGCCTGAGCAGAGGTTTACTGCAGTCTCAATCAGAAGGGTACGATTCCTTAGATTAAGTTCCTCATCATACTTGATCACTTCTTCTCCAGAGGCAATGAGTTCAAGGTATTCAATTTTTCTGAGCAGGCCTTCCCCGTTTTTTTTCACATAATAAACCTCATAATTGGCATTGCAGGTATCAGAATTTTCCTTTTCAACGATGAGGTAGTCAGTCAAAAAGTAAATAAGTTCTTCAGTAGTTGAATTAGTGGATCGCTTCACACCCACAAGTTTATATTCGTCAGGAAAAATCATAAGTAGCTGTTGTTTTGAGTGGTTATAATTCTTTCAAATAGATCATAGATCTGGTTATTCTTTACTTACTCTGAACTTTCTTCCTGTGAGCCACAAGTCCACCATCAGTAAGTATCTCTAGTAGGAAGTCCGGCAGTTTGTTTCCTTTGAATATATTTTTCCCGGAAACTTCAACCTCACCTTTTAACAAATCAACTCTGACCTCACACACATCCTGACATTCGACATCTGCTTCCATGAGAGGCAATCCAACATTAATTGCATTTCTGAAAAAAATCCTTGCAAAGGACTTTGCGATAACGCATGCTACTCCGGCGTATTTCAAAGCAAGGGGAGCCTGTTCCCTTGATGAGCCACATCCGAAATTGGTTCCTGCAACAATAATATCTCCCTGTTTTACTCTTTTTGCGAATTCTGGGTCAATGCCTTCCATTGCATGGGCTGCAAAAACCTCCATATTCTTGGTCCGCAGATATTTTCCTGGGATAATCACGTCTGTATCAATATTGTCTCCAAATTTCCAGATCCTACCTATGATAGGATTTATCACTAACCTTCACCTACTGATTATGTTTTTTTATAGTATATCTAACTTGACATTGGAAAATTAAATTCATTTTTTTACTGTCACAATCGATTTTCACCAAAATGCAAACCATTTTAATAATTCTGAACTTACTATTTTTGGGTCGTGTCAATGAGTTTTGATCAATTCCAAAAAAACGATCCCAAAATAAATTTGATCAAAATGCAGAGAGATTCTTGTACTCACTGATTTTAGCATCTACAAAACCCACATTTGTTTCTTTAAACCCACATTCTGCAGATGTACACAGATGTATAATTTATTTGCCGATTTGTCCAATATTCTTCCTTAAAGACGGTATGAACGTTTAAACTACTTCCGTATTGAGAAAATAGGTAACATTTTTGTGTACATATACGGAATGTCTAATGTGACATATCCCATAGGATATTATTACTGAGGATATATATAAAAATGACAAGTAGGCAGGGAGTTTAAATAAAGGTTTACTTTGCCTGAAAAAAGGTAGAGTTCTCATTTATTTTAAGTCATTTTTATTTATTTCACTAAGATATCCGCAAACTGAACAAGTGTTTAACTTTGAGAGTGAAACTTCACTGAAATTTCCTGAAAATCCATTCCAAAACAGGAGGCGACCTTCCAGAAGTTTTCCTTTTTCTGTCAGGAATTTAATTGCTTCATTTGCCTGAATAGAACCGATAACTTCTGGAGTGACCCCTAAAACCGGAAAAACTTCCTTTTTTGGAAAATACATGGGAAAATGTAGTAAAAGAAGGAGGTTTTTCCAAGAATTATTGTTGTTACCTGGCTATCATATCCGGTGAATGTTCAATGAATTAGAGGATTCTCCTTTTTACGGCAAGCCTGTTAAGTAGGTGTCTCGTTTCGAGGTTATCAAGGGCATCGACGATAATATCACATTCAGTAATTAGGGATTTGAGATTTGATTCTATAAGTATCTTTCTATGGTTTCGATCTCAATGTCCAGGTTCATAGAAAGGAGCTTTTCCTTTGCTGACTGGACCTTAGCCCTTCAGAGATACTTTTCGTGATGGATAAACTGCCTGTTGAGATTATGGGGATGAACGGAATCAAAATCTGCAAGAATTAACTTTTCCTACCCAGGCTATTGCGAGATATGGGAAAACTGAGTTCCTGAGGCCGCCTGCACCGGCAACCAGTACTTTTGCATTCTT
>PMJC01000044.1 GCA_003157235.1 Methanosarcina sp. | reverse complement strand
CATAATTTCTACTTCAGAACTCTACAATATTGAATTTTCTGGAGACGATTATAAAAAATGGAATTAAGATATATGGATAAAGTTTTTTTATTGTGAACCATTGAGGAAAAGATTGAAAAAATAAATTAGTCGTTCGACATTACTGATGTCCACATATAAAATCTATGTATCTAAAGTTATTATTCCTGATCTTTACTTTCATAAATTCCAGCGTTCATCTATTGGGAAATGTTCGTTGATCCACATAAAGGTACAGTTGTTGTGGATTATCTTGTAGGAACGGGAGAGTACAGGTATACCGTTGAAAGTAGATGCTCTCTCTAGAATCTCGAGTTCGTTCATGTCACGCCTTATTTCGAGATTGTGGCTGCGTATAATCCGGCCTATAGGGATGTCTGCACGCATGAGCTGTTCTCGAATGGTTTCAGGCATGCATTCGAGAGGCGAGAGTGACCTTGCGTGCACAAAAATCGTATCCCCTATAGAGAGCGTTACTACTCTGTTATTCACCTTACTGCCTTCTTTTATTTCCAAAAGGTCAGCAGTCACAATATCGGCTTTTTCAGTGTATTGTGATTCGGTTGTTACAATTACTGGCTTTCTTGTCATTATCTCCAGGAGAGTCGTCAATGAACCATCAGTCCCACAGCAGACGCGAAGACAGGTGGGTATTTCTAGGGTATTTAGTTTTTCCAGAAAATATGTGGCCAAAAAATACCTCCTAATAAGAACTCTCAAAATGATGATATTATTGAGATGAGAATAAGCATCAGGATTTTTAGTCTACATCTTTAGCTGCATTTTTCATGCGCTCTTTTGTCGTGTATCCAGTAGCTTTGTATAAAAACTCCCGGAAGTCCTTATTTGTCTGCAAGATTATTTCATCATCTGATATGGTTTTGTCGGAAACAGTGTCAACACAGAGCATTTTATTTGCGATCCACACCTTTATCTTTGACATAGCTCCGTAGGCTGTCTCTAGATATATTCCGTTTCTGAAGATTTCCCCGGGAAAGCATTCCTCCATTACCGAGTAGATCCTGTCAATGTCAGGCTTAAAACCGCGTTTTATTTTGTACTGTTTCATTGCTACCCTCTTATAAAAGATCTTCAGCTCAAATAAAATTTGCTTAAGGTTGGTTTGTTATAATTAATTTCCTGACCTTTACATTTGGGTTGAACAGGAAAAATTCATACCTCATTTCTACAAGTGGTTTCCGTTTCTAATATTCAGTTCTGCGTGTATTAACATTAGCTATTAATTTTAATATATATAGGATTTGCGCGGTTGAAACATTTTTCTGCAAATCTAAATAAAATGTTTTCCATAATATAATATAAAATAATATAATATTTATATCTCTCACCTTTCTATTTGACGAAATAAATCCACCTAAATGTACTGAACTTGATAACATCAACTTTCTCTTTGCTTCTTCCAGAGTATTTACTAGCTTAGTGTTATTTATCTTCATTATTTCCAAAACAGGTTAATTCGATTTTTTCCCCACCTTAATTTTAAATGGAGATATTTTAGTCACTCTATAAGCTCTCAAATTAGAATTTTAACTTGAAAATCTATTTTTTCACTAATTCTTATAAATGTTACTTTTTTACTGGGCAGAATTGCGAGAATGGGACAGCGCTTCAAAGCCGGAGAAAACTTCAAACAACTCCTCATCGATGCTAGTTTGTCGCAAACGGTAGTATTTTCCATTGAGGTCTTCTAACATCTCCTCTATGTTTCTGTCGGCATGTTGCATCGCTGCCAAGCGGCTTGCATTCTCACTTGCAAGGGACTCGGCGCACGCTCTGAAGAGCGAGACGAAAAGGTATTCGTGAATGAGCGCTTGCAAAGTTGATGTGCTCTCATCAATTATTTCGGGTAAATTTTTGGTCGGCCAAGGGAGTTCAGCCAGTTCTAGACTCCAAATTTTATCTAGTGGTAACAATAATTGACTAGTTGGTTCATATAAAGTCCTCGATTTGTGGAGATTATAGAATATCTGGATCTCGGAAACTTTACCCTGGCTATTGCTAGTCTCGATTTTCAAGAGAATCTGCTCGACTAGTGGGGTAATGGCCTTGATAGAATTCGGTACTGTAAAAAGTTCCATAATTTGCAGGTTAGTATCCTCCAAACGTGCATTAACGCGCTCACCGACAGCTAAAATCTGAGCTTTGCCTGGCAAAGCTGACAGTATTTTGACAGCATAATCAGCTATTATGTCATTAAATTGGCCCACAAGTCCTTGATCTGAACCAAACACAATCGCACCGATCACAATAGCTTTTTTTTGCCTCTTTAGTCCTGAATAAAAAATATCTGGTGTACTATCCTTAAAAAATAAGCTCAACCCCAGCTCCACGGTGCGATAGTAATCATCCAACGCGCTCATTGCTTTCTCGTATTGACCTATGTTCGAGGTTGCCAAGGCTTTCATTGTGTGGACTACGGATTGAAGATCTCCTGCTCGATTGATATTTCGGCGCAGACTCTCCATGGTGTCGCTCATTCATCCTCCTTATTTTGAGGTTTTGTACTCGACCTCGGTTGTAGCTTCCGACTTGTTTTTACTTCAGTTTTCGATTTCGGTTTGAATTTGAATTAGGAAGTATGCTGGAAGATTGCTAACGCTTTCTGGGCGATTTCGAGGATTATTTCACGATCCTTGTCGCTCAATTCTTCATTGGTATCGAACAACTTGTGCACCTCCGCAGAGACAGCCTGTACTGCCTCTCGCAGAGAACGTTCCGCATCTGTCATCCGGTCAAGCGGCACGTTATCAAAGAGTTTAGCGTTCAAAGCAAGTAGAATGAAGATTTGTTCAGGCATGGATACAGGAGAGAACTCTGGCTGCTTGAGAAGTGCACGAATTCGCTTCCCATGATCGATAATCTTGAGGGTGTTTTCTTCTAGCCTAGCGCCAAACCGGGTAAATGTTTCGAGTTCTTCAAACTGTGAATAGGCAAGCTTGAGATCTCCAGCTATCCCTCGGTAGGCAGCGTGTTGTGCTTTACCACCTACACGCGAAACCGATTTGCCAACATCGACTGCAGGCAGAATACCCAATTCAAAAAGCGATGGAGAGAGATATATCTGTCCGTCAGTAATTGAAATCAAATTGGTTGGAATATAGGCAGAAATGTTCTGAGCTTCGGTTTCGATGATTGGAAGGGCAGTCAGTGAGCCCCCACCAAACTCTTTTAGTAGGTGTGTAGAGCGCTCCAGTAAACGAGAGTGAATGTAAAAAATATCACCAGGATATGCTTCACGTCCTGGAGGACGGCGAAGTAAGAGAGAGAGTTCACGATAGGCACGTGCGTGATTGGTTAGATCATCGTAAACAATCAACACGTCTCGGCCAGCTTCCATAAAATACTCAGCAATGCTGGTTGCTGCATAAGGAGTGATATAGGTTAAACCTGGTGGATCGTTGCCTTCAGTCACGACGACAACGGTGTAATCCATTGCTCCCTTTTCCTGCAAGGTTGCTACTACCCTAGCAACTACTGATGCACGCTGACCTATGGCACAATAAACACACAGAACATTGTAGTCGCGTTGGTTAAGGATTGTGTCGATAGCAATTGTAGTTTTTCCAGTCTGGCGATCACCCATAATCAACTCTCTTTGGCCTCGTCCAATTGGTATTAATGTATCGATGACTTTTATACCGGTCTGAAGAGGCATATTTACAGGAGATCGGGCCATAATTGGCGGGCTGGGACGCTCAATAGGCAAGCGTTTGCTTGAGATAATAGGTTCTTTATCATCGAGTGGTCGACCGACTGGATCGATGACTCGTCCAAGCAATTTTTCGTCTACTGGCAGGTCCATAACCCGGCCAGTGCGTTCGACTTTATCACCTGCATGCAGAAGTGAGTACTCGTCTAGTAGAACTACACCGATTTCTTCTTCGTCCACGTTAAACGCTATCCCAAACACATCATTGGGAAACTTCACCACTTCTTCAAAACCAACACTATGAAGGCCTGAGACATTGACAATACCTGTGGAAACTGTTGTGATAGTGCCCACCTCCTGAAGAGTAAGTTTTGGGGTGATCAGTTCGCGCAGCTCTTTTATTTCAGTGAAAGCATTCTCAAAAACATCTTCCAGATTTTTAGGCACTTTATTCATAACTCTCCATGTAAGCTTTGGCTCGGTATTGACTTTTTGCTTAGTTATAGACTCAAATTTTGTCCCAGATTCTTCTTGAATCTCAGATTTTTGTTTAGTCTTATACTTTTTTGGTTTAGATCCATTAGGTTATCAGAGTCTGGCTTTGGTTTTCAGGTTCGGCTTTCTACTTAGGTTCAGGAAGTTTACTTAATCTTGGCTTTTGCTTAACTCTTAGGTTGCTTTTCGAGAAGTTCATTTATATCTTTTTCCATTGATGTGAGATAATCTGCTATGCTCCAAGCCACTTTTAGTCCATTTGTAGTTAACTCAATACCACTTACTAAGTCTGGTGAAGTCTCGAATTTGGCTTGAATCTCTATGCCAAGAGTCTCTTGAATCATCTTTTTAATCAAGTCACGCTGTTCCTGTGAAAGATCAAAGGCAGTGAGAATGAGCAGCGATCTTGGTGATGCACTAAGCTCTGAGGCCATTTGTTCCTTCTCCCGATCTTTTAGTTCGTATAGCTTTCGAGAAAACACTTCAACTGTGCGCTCTTCCAAATTCGTTTCAGCCAGATCAATTAGTGTTTTTCGTGCTATGGCAAAGACTTCCTGTTGAGCCAGATGTCTTATTGCCTGATTTAAATTCTGTTTCTCATTCCTTAATGCCTCCTGCTGTCTTGACATCAAATTAAAGGCTTCGTCACGTGCTTTTTCTATTAGGCGCAAGCTTTCGTTTTTCGCGTCATCCTTCGCTTTGCTCAAGAGCGTAGCTCGTTGCTGGTCTAACTCCTCTTTCTTACGCTTGAAATCTTCTTTCTCTTTTTGTGCTTCTGTCTTTTTAGCTTCTGCGTTCGCAAGTTCAGATGCGACTTTTTTATCACGCACGTCGATGGCATTGAGAATGGGTTTGTAAATAAAGTGCTTCAGCAACCACACCAATATTAAGAAGTTGAGTATCTGGGCAATTACGGTGAACCAATCAATAAGCATAAGCTAACTTTCCTCTGTTGATTAGACAATTGCGCGGTTCCAAAAAGGGTTGGCGAAGATAAGAATCATCGAGACCACAAAACAATAAATAGACAAGGACTCGATCATAGCCAGGCCCACGAATAGAGTCCGAGTGATGGTCGTGGAAGCGTCGGGTTGTTGTGCCAGTGAACTCAGCGCCGTC
>PMJC01000186.1 GCA_003157235.1 Methanosarcina sp. | reverse complement strand
ACATGAATATATAATATTTCTTGAACATAGAGATTTCTCGGAATTCGTTCCACTTAGTTACAAAGAGTCTAAAAGTAAAAATATACATTAATTGTAATAAATTCTAGATTCAAAGCTTTTTGCTTACTAAAAGAGTTACAGATTTTGAACTTAGAAAAGATACGAGAATTAAAATAGGATTAGATTGGCTAATGGAGTAAATTCAGAGCTTCAGAACAATAGCATCGACTAAAAAAGAAAAGGAAAAAATTATGAGAAAAATAAAAATTCTTGTTGTTAATAACTATGGACAATTCTGCCACCTTATTTACCGGGCTGCCTGGGATCTTGATATGGATACAAAGATCATTTCAAATACAATGTCTATCGAGGATATCCTTGCAGAAGAGCCAGATGGACTGATCCTGAGTGGAGGACCGGCAATTGATCGAGCAGGTTTATGCTGTGATTACGTCCGGGAAATTGACCTTCCTATCCTTGGAATCTGCCTTGGCCACCAGATAATTGCTCTAACTTATGGAGGGCAGGTCCATGCTGGGAAAAAAGGTGGGTATGCAGAGGTTGATATAGAAGTGATCGAAGAAGATGATATCCTTCGGGGACTTGGCCCAAAAATCACTGTATGGGCTTCGCATGTTGATGAGGTTGCCATTATTCCTGAAGGTTTTATCCACCTTGCCTGCTCAGATATCTGCGAGATCGAAGCCATGCGTCATTCTATAAAACCGATTTATGGTGTCCAGTGGCATCCTGAAGTTTCCCATACAAATCAAGGAGAAAAAATGTTCATGAATTTTTTTGAAGTTTGTGATCAGTACTGAGATCTCATGGGTCCGGTATGACCTTATTGATCTAATAACTGTTGGATTGTAACAAGCGAATTTAAGTTTGCAGATAGGCAGATAGTCTATAACACTGCAGACAAAAAAAGTCAGAGATGATTACATCCTCATTTTTTTTTTCATCATCTTCTGAATATTGAATTTCCCGCCTTTGAAACCTTTTAGAGCCATCTGCATGGTTTTGTGATATTTCAGTAACTCCCTGACATCTTCAGGACTGCATCCTGAACCCCTTGAAATTCTTTTTATCCGTGACCCCCCTATGATCTTTGGATCCTTCATTTCATCTTCTGTCATTGAATCCATGATTATCTTATAATTCCTCATTTTATCACTTGTAGCCTGAAACATTTCGTCTGAAAGCTTCATGCCTCCCAGTCCCATGGGTAGCATGGACATAATTTGCTTGAGAGGTCCAATTTTGTTCATTGCTTGAAGTTGTTTGTACATATCCTTTAGAGTGAAGCGCCCCCGCATCATGCCTTCAACATCCATATCTTCTTCACTCAATGTTTCCTCAGCTTTTTCCATTAGGCTTTTGAGGTCGCCCATGCCAAGAAGTCTTGAAATGAATCTATCAGATTCAAATTTTTCTAAATCTTCAGCTGTTTCTCCAACACCAATAAAGGCGATAGGAGATTTTGTTTCGGAAACAGCTGAAAGAGCCCCACCTCCTTTTGCTGTACCATCAAGTTTTGTTATTATTACGCCTGTAATTCCTATTGAATCATTAAAGGCATGGGCTTGTTGGCTTGCAAGTTGTCCTATACCTGCATCCAGAACCATGAATTTTTGATTTGGCTTTGCAACAGCATTGATCCTTTCCATCTCCTCTATCAGTTCGGCTTCAAGAGCATGCCTACCTGCAGTGTCTACGATTTTTATGTCGTATTTTTCAATGGCCTTAAGCCCGTTTTTCGTAATCGTCACTGCATCGGGATTTCCTTCTTCTCCGTAGAAAGCGACATTGAGATTTTCACAGAGAGTTTTAAGTTGGTGGTAAGCTCCGGGACGGAAGGTATCTGCGGCAATAACTCCTGCTTTGAGTCCTTTTCGCTGGAAGTAGCGTGCAAGCTTTGCAGTACTTGTGGTTTTCCCACTTCCCTGCAACCCTACCATCATTATTGTCTGGGGCTTGAGTTGGATATCAGCTCCCTTCCCGATTATTTCCATCAGTTCTTGGTAAACAATGCGGACTACGTGCTCTCTAGGGTTTATTCCTGGAGAAGGATCTTCCTTCATAGCACGCTCCTTGATTTTCTTGGACATGTCCATAACAAGTTTTACGTTTACATCGGCCTGAAGCAGAGCCCTCTGGATATCCTTTATTACTTCGTTGACCGTACGCTCATCAATTCTCCCCGCACCAATCAGTTTCTTTAGAGCCCCTTGTAAGGAGTCTCCGAGTTTTTCCAGTACCATCTGAAAATCGTCCTATTAATTTTTTGAGAATGAATAAAAATATAACTCACACTTTGTTGACATTATGTAAGAGAGTATCATTTCCTTGATAAGCCTTAAGTTTCGGAAACTTAAAAAAATATAGGTGAATAAATCCTAAATATAAATCAGTAACCGGCTATAAAAAAGTTACTAGGTATAAAATTTGGGATTCACAAAAACAGATTAAAAGAGAAAAGATCCTTTATTCCAGTCGAATACCCCGAAGTTTCCATCCCTATGCAAGCTTTGGGGTATTCGACTGAAATAAATTGTGAAGTTTTTAAGATGATGGATCTTAAAACCAAGGATAAAGACATTGGTATTGACTTCAATGATATCCGATGTTGTGGAACCATAGATGCCTAGTACATAAATAAGGGAATTAAAATCGAAGAGCGGAACTTCTTGAGATAACCTTTCTGCACTTTATGCATAAACATAGTTTAACAGTAAAAATTCGACATAGAAACTTTGATCAAAAAGTATAATTTGTATATCTCAAAAGATACCTAAATAAATATTTAATAGAGTTTAAGAATGGGTCCAAATTTCGTTGACTATAATATCACTTCTTCATTCCCCCTCAATATGAAAATATACTTTCAACATAAAAATCAAACTATCAAATTAGGGTTTAAAAAGAATAAACTAAGGGAAAAAAATTATTGTAGCATATTTGTACTGGCCAACTCAAAAACATATTACAAAGAATTTATGGCAAAAAAGAATAAATGGGTATGATATTGGTATTCATACAACTATATTTATCTGTTCTAAATTCACTTGAATTTATCTGAAAAAATATAAATGAAAGTAGATTTCTAAAAACTAGTTGAATAAGTTACGGGACGTATAGAGTTGATCTGAGTGAATATACAGAATTAGCTAAATCAAAAT
This sequence comes from Methanosarcina sp., assembly GCA_003157235.1. GTDB lineage: Archaea > Halobacteriota > Methanosarcinia > Methanosarcinales > Methanosarcinaceae > Methanosarcina. The sequence goes on along the minus strand of PMJC01000186.1, from coordinate 1,584 downwards.
TAATTTGCAAATAGTTGGATGAAAATATTTGCTGAAAAAATAAAAAATGTGATTAACTTTTGAGTTAACTATATCGGATTTCGATGAATCCTTAAATTTAGTCATATATTTTAAATAGAATATAAATGATTTGTGAAAGTCAGATTTTTATAGAAATCCTTCATATAATCAAGAATAAAATCCGAAAAAATCTTTATTCACAGGTATTATGTTTCGGCTAACTCCTACAAAAATCGAACTTATCCCAAAAACTGCAGAGCTTTGCTTTCACAAGACGAAGAGACAAATCTTGTCGTAATTTCAGATCAGATGTATCAATTAAGACAAAACAGGTTTTAAAATAGTCTTCTCGATGTTTGCTTCTACTTGGGAAGATAAATGGTACGAATATGGACTCTATAACATGAGCGAATTCACTGCAGATCTGAAAGCCATACCCATAAAAGTTGCTCAAAGGTACAGATTAATCCGTTTATTACTTTAAAACCTTAAATATAATGTTGGAGCCTGCAAAATAGATGTAAGCAATGAAGTAGCTCAAATGTTCACTTATATCCTGGAGCCTATTATCTATATAAGGTATATGCACCTTTGACATGGCTAAAGAAAAGATCAAATTGTCAGTGCCCCAAGGGGCAACTACGTCTGTAAGCTTGCCAATGTTACGTTGAGGCTAGAGCTGGAGACTGCGAAGATCTGCAAATCCTCAACTTATACATAAGCAGTCGATATAAAATACCTATCCACAAAATATGGTTACTGGTGCTGCTTGACCTAACTTCTATACTCTATGTAGATGGATACGACTAATGGCTAAGGCAAAAATTCAGGCTGCTGGATAAAAAACCATTCAGGTGCTGAAACTTTACAAAAACGAGCTACTTGGTAGTTTTCGATATCAACCCAGTGAAGTGTATTACTAAGTATATGTTGTGAATCAGTACCTACATTTGAATCTTATCGTTCCAGTTGTCCAATTGCAGTAAATATTTCGTACTTTTAATCTACACTCAGTGCTACCACAGAGGAGTGTTTGCAATTTATGGAAGTTCCAGAAATTGAAAAAAAGATCGGAATCAGTCTATACTCCACAGATACCGAAGGCCTTGGAGGGAAGCTTCGCCAGGAAGTGGAGGATTTTGTTGTTAAAGAGATCACTAACAGAGAAGAAGGACAGGAGGGTAAGTATCTGATTCTCGAGCTCATAAAACGAAACTGGGATACACACCACCTAACCCGGACTCTCGCAAAAAGACTGCAGATTAGCCAGAAGAGGATTAGCATTGCAGGTACAAAAGACAAACGCGCACTCACCACGCAAAAAATCAGTATCTTTGATATTGATGCTTCCATAATTGAAAATATCCATTTGAAAGACGTAGAGCTAAATGTCCTGGGACGCTCCCGAAAATCAATAGAAATTGGAGATCTATGGGGGAATGACTTCATAATTACAATAAGGGACATACCAAGTTCTCCTGGGGAAGCAAAAAAGCTTCTTGAAAAAACTACAAATGAAATTCTGTTCCAGAGTGGAATCCCCAATTTTTTTGGAATACAGCGTTTCGGTTCTATCCGACCTGT
>PMJC01000198.1 GCA_003157235.1 Methanosarcina sp. | reverse complement strand
AACCTTTTGGGATGAAAGATTGCTGTCATTTACGGTCTTTGAGGCCCTTGATAATCCAAAATCAAAGCAAACTAAAACCAGAAATGAAAAATATGCATATATTATCGAGAAATTTATAGTGTTTAAGCCATCGAAAGATCAAAAGTATTTAATTTATTCATAATCAGGCCGCTTAGAATGGACGTAACCAGTGCCATGATAACCAAAGCTACAAACAAGCGGTCATTGATAAGTCCCACTTCCCTAGCAACAGTAGCTAAAATCATCTCCATTGCTCCCCTTGCGTTCAAAGCAAAACCTATTACTGCAGATTTCCTCCCTGGCATCTTGCTCACACGTAGGCCAAGCATCACACTGAAGCATCTTACCTATACATGCAACTAAAAGAACTACCAGCACAAGAATCGGGTCAAAAGATGTCACGAAATTAGCCTGTAGACCAACTGAAACAAGGTATAGTGGGGCAAAAAAATACATGACGAACTGATAGACTATCTCATGTGCCTCATCCCGTTTCTCTAGGATCTGGGAGAATGCAAGACCTATCAAAAAAGCGCCAAAAACAGCATTTATTCCGATAGCTTCCGCAAAAGCTGAAGTCAACAATATAAGGATTGTCGTTATTCCAATGAAGGTCCCTGGTCAGGGCATATGTGACTTGAGCCAGGTAAGAGCTATCTGAGCCAGAACCCGACCTATAGTGAGCATGAAAACAAACAGCAAAAGCACTAGAATGAAAGTCATGTAAGGAGAAATATTAATGATACTATTAGGCGCAAAATTGCTCAGAATAAAAACAAATAAAGATCATCCTACCAGATCATTGACTGTTGCTGCTCCAATAATGATCATCCCCATATCTGTATTCAGCAAGTTTAGGTCCATGAGAGTTCTAGCAATAACCGGGATAGCTGATATTGACAACGCTGTTCCCATGAACATCGCGAAAAAAAATGTTTCGCCCTTAAAATACCCCCCCACATATTCGGAAACATGACGATCATACCGCAGTCAAGTGTAAACGGTAACAACATACCCATTAAGCTAGCCCATGCTATGTGAATGCCACTGTTCCTAACGAGCTTCAGGTTTATTTGCAGACCTGCAATGAATAAAAAGAAAAGAATACAAATTTGGATTAGTGCATCTCTGCCCTCAGAAATAGTACCAGATGCTGGAAATAACCATCGATAAGTACTTGGACTAAGCCATCCAAAAACCGTCGGACCGAGAATGATGCCGCCAAAAAGTTCTCCCAGGACCGCAGGAAAATGAAGATTCCTCATTACATGACCGCACAAGAGTGCTATGAAAAGCATCACAGAGATCTCCAGGAAAAATATTACCATATCCATTGGTGCCATACTGAATTATCCTCACTACTTAAATTATAAAAGAATATGTCCAAGATTGACCTATAGCACTCGAAAATGCTAATTAAGTAAACGTTTTTGCATCCATAGGTTTGTCTAAAAAACATATGACTGGCCTATAAAAAGCTGCTTATAGAACTGAATTTTGGCCAAAACAAAGAATTTTTATTAGGCTATTCGTGAAAGGTCTTGGAGAGACATCCTAATTCTAGAATAGACTTTCTGAAGATCTTTCCTCAAAAATAGTAATTTTCATAATTTTTACCCATCAATCTTATTATCTTATTTTTAATTTAATTTAGGTCAGCAATTTGGATTATCACTTTTGAGTCAATTTTCATTTTTCTTTTTGTAATCTCCATCATCCAATATTCCATAGATGTACATAAAAATAACATTTTTTTCTCAATATGGCAGTAGCTTAAAATTAATCTAGCTTCGATGGATAATAGTGAGCAAATAAGCAAACAAATTCTATATGTTTGTACATTTGAGATGTCGGTTGCATTTCAGTGAATCAGCTATAGCAAATCTGTTCTGCGCATGAAACCGCAAGCATTCATTTAACTGGAAACTTAATTATAAAAACACCAAGCACTTAATGACGGAAGATCAACTTTTAGGATTATAAGTAATCCCCGAAACTTCGCAGATATACTTTGCATAGCTCACATCCAGCTTTCATTTTATATTTTCTGCGCCGTTCAAAGCCGTTTTATAATATCCTGCGTTCAATCCATTTCCACGAAACTTTTTTACAATCAGTACTGCTGTAAATGTTTTCCCAACATCTGTACTTGTGGCAGTGAGAAATAACTCTTTACTCACAGCATCTTCACCTCAAATTTAAGCTCTTGAATCATTCTCATATCATCATTAATGATGATTCCTGAAGTTGTCAGCATATCTCCGGATATAGCGGCATTAGCACCTGAAAGAAAGAGGGACCTACCTTTATCTGCTAGAAGATTTCTGCCCCCCGCTAATCGAATAGCAGCATCGTGTAAGATAAAGCGAAAGATTGCCACTGTTTTGCGCACTTCATCAGCTGTCAACACAGGAAGTTTCCCATAGGGTGTTTCGGGGATTGGACTTAAAATATTAACAGGAACCGATTTGATACCCAATCCTCGAATATCCAAAGCCATATCAATGCGATCTTCCATTGTTTCGCCAAGTCCTATAATGCCACCGCTGCANNGTCATAGGTATGAGTTGTGCAGATGTTAGGAAAATTTCTGCGTGAAGTTTCCAAATTGTTATGATATCTTTGTATTCCTACATTTTTTAGTTTTAATAACTGTTCTATAGACAATAACCCATGGGATGCACATAAAGAAATATCACAATTTTTTCTGATTTTACTGTAACTGTTACAAACACTTTCTAGTTCATCCTCAGCCAGGTTCTTCCCTGATGTCACCACAGAATATCTCAAAATACCTTTGTCAAAATTGTAAATTGCTTCTTTCAACAAGCTTTTACAATCCAAAAGAGGATACTCCTCTATGGAAACCTTATAATGAGCTGACTGTGCACAAAATTTGCAGTTCTCCGAACATTTCCCATTCTTTCCGTTAATAATTGTACAAATGTCAAAGGCATTGCCACA
>PMJC01000166.1:3240-3393 GCA_003157235.1 Methanosarcina sp. | reverse complement strand
AATGAGTTACATCGAATTGTTCGCTTTAGAATCGTTCATCTGGGAATTGTCCACCTGGGAGGCCGCTGAGATATTGTTCACCTGGGAATATTCCACCTGGGAATTGTCCCCCTTGGTTTTGTTCACTTAGGTATTGTCCTTTTCGGTATTGTT
>PMJC01000166.1:0-3181 GCA_003157235.1 Methanosarcina sp. | reverse complement strand
GCAAGTTCAGGACTCTGATATATATCAATAGACGCGATTGTAGCTTTTCCTTGGTATTCTGCAGCAAGTTTTTCCAGAATAGGCTTCATTTGTTGGCATGGTCTGCAGGACTTAGCTTTCAGCTCCACCAAAACCGGTCCCTTATGTAGAAATGTGTTTATCTGCTCAAGCTGAGTTATTTGCACAACATTATCGTGGTCATATATACCATCGTAAGCATTTACTACCATGGCTGTCACTGATGTTACTAAAAAAGTTATCAGTAACATACATATTATTTTTTTTGTTCTGTTAAATATTTGTTTATCCATAGTTTACACTTCAAACTTTTTAGTGCGCTTACTTTATATATTTTTTCAATATGCAATTTGTATTCTAAATATGATACTCATATTAGCCAGAAATATAGCGATCCAGGCGTTTCATAAGTTATTGAATTCCCAGATGCAAAACTTTTCTTACAAAAACTATGTATAAGCAATCTCTCAAGCCATTCAATTTTGAAGTTTAGTAATGGAAAATTCTTTATTTTGACTCATTTTTAATTTCCAAAATAGATTTTGTAGTCTTGTATATAAACCAAATTGCAAAGAAAAAGAATATACAAACTAAAACTAAGTCAATTATAACACTTAATATACTAATAAATGAATAATTATTAGTGTGCGGATAAAAATAGAAATAGCCATATGCGATACATAATAAAGTCGGTCCACCAAAGGTCAACAAAATCAATATCAGAGAACAAACTTTTATCGCAAAAGGATCATTGTTAAACCCTTTTCTAAACTCAGATTCCCATATCGTAATTTTTGATCTTGTTTCATTTTTTTCCAGTATTTTATGAACATGCATCTCAATGCATTTTCTGATATGAGCTCCAATTTCCAAAATTCTAAGCCCACAGTCAAAATACCATAATCCAACTAAGGAAGATTCTATTGGAATAAGCAACAAACTCGTTTTTATGGTTAGAATATTGAATAAACCAGCTGCGATAATAGCAACTAGAAGAATAAAATGCATCTGAACAAGATGATTTTGAAATCTAGTTCGATACTGAATTTCGGACTTTAATGCAGCATACTCTGCTAAAATAGTTTGTAGTTGAAGTTGTAATAGTTTGGAATAGTCCACTTTATGAGTTATATATCTAATATATTATATAATTTGCGAATTATGTCAATCATAATTCAAAAATGACAATTTTTTAAGAAAACGTTACTGTAAATATTCACACATCCTTAATCCAAATATCTGTTTTTTGCATGAAAAAATGTGCTAGGTAATTATATTTTACAGAATTTTGATACAAAAACTCGCAGAATCCTAGATTCAGTAAATAGTTGTTAAATTTAAGAGCAAAAATGATTTAAAATTTTAATAACTAAGATCAATAATAGATGCTTTTTTCAAATTTCAAACAAATTAATATTTTGGAAAATTGCTGGAATAGGGCAATTTATCGTGATTTCTCACTTAGCCAAAGACAAATTAAATTTCTTAATAGAACAAAATCAAAATTTGTACTGATATTTTTTTATTGGCGTAATTCTATGTTGATGTAATTATATGGAGCATAATTTATGGGGTATCTTATACTTGTTAGGCATGGAGCACCATGTTTTAAGCCTGAAGACATGTTTGTTGGCTGGATTGATATTCCTCTGAGTAGGGAAGGGATTGAAGAAGCTCTTGATTGCGCAGTTAAACTTGAAAATATCGAATTGGATCTTGCTTTTGCCTCAAACCTTGTCCGGACACAGGAAACTCTTTTTATCATACTATCTGGGCAGAAAAAAACAGGGATTCGTATCCATGAAAAGGCAGGTGATAAAAGCAAGATAGGTAAAATTAAATGGTATTCATACTCGGAAAAACTTAATAATAATCTAATCCCAGTATTCTGTACAGCTGCTTTAAACGAACGTTATTATGGTAAGCTTCAGGGCAGGAAAAAACGAAAGATGGAAGAAAAATATGGAGCAGAAAGGATTGCTTTCTGGAGCTGGAATTTTGAAACCGGTCCGTCTGATGGAGAAAGCCTCAAAGTTGTCTATGAGCGTGCTGTGTCCTATTTCGTGCAAAAAGTTATGCCTGCAGTAAACGATGGGAAAAATGTGATAGTCTGCGCCCATCAGGGTAGTTTGAGAGCTCTAGTCAAATATATAGAAGATATTCCTGACAAGGATGTAATGGACGTAAACTTCTCCACAGGTGAATTAGTAAGATATCATTTATCAGAAGGTAGGCTGGTAAAGGAAAACGTTGCCCAACCGGAACCTTCAACACTTGATGCGACCTGAGTAAACTACTTTTTAAACCTTTCAAAATTTCCGAAGTCTTCTTTGATCACTTCAGACAATTTGCCGACTGTATAATATAAGTCCTCAGTTCATTACAAAGCAATGAAGACTCTTAATTTTATTAACTTGACATCTTTGAATTAATTCATTCTTGCAGATGTTGCAATTTATTTCAGTCGAATCCTTCATATGTTTAGGCAAAGTGCTTGTACCATCCTGAGAGATTTTCTCTATTTTCTACTGAAAATCACAACTTATTCAAAAGAGAAAATTCTGTCTCCCCTTTGTTTTTTGTTAGCAGGCTTGGATGATTTACTTTCGTTCTCAGCATGCTTGTATTCTTGTTCAGCAGTCACCATGTCTTCTTCTTGCTTGCTTCTTGTCAGTTCGCGCAATGTGGGCGGTGGGATTAAAAAACTACCTTTTTTAGTCATCGTATCATCTCGCTTAACAGCTTCTCTGTTGGCATTCTCTTCAAAACATATACGGACAAGTACATTCTCCTTCTCCTTTTAAAAACTTCTTTCAGTTTCAATGATGGAGATGTGAACGTATGCTTACACGAGGTGTATCTATAGATATAAAAATTTTTAATCAGTTCGCTACTTAATTTTTACTATTTTGGACGGCAAGAACGCAAATGCTCAATCAATTTAAAATCACCATGTAGCCTTTGCTATCTATGAAATTTTCAATATCTTCTGGGATCACCAAAATTTGCCATTCATTCCAATGATAATTGACTGCAATCAATCAAAAACCCAGAAAATAATAAAAAGTCTCTGATTTTTCCACAATTGCCTATGTGTTTGTTTTCTCGATCATTCCATCCTATATAGGAATATGCTTGTTTCCTTCGATAACCCCGTCATCAA
>PMJC01000248.1 GCA_003157235.1 Methanosarcina sp. | reverse complement strand
ATTCATGCGAAAAAAAGAGGTAAATATGAATACTCTATAGCCGGGAAAAATTTTCTTGGAAACTTTTTAATATCTTATTGGATCGCAAAAATTCATCATTAATTAAAGCATTCTACAACTGCAATGAATCAAAAAGCCAAAAAATGATAAAATGTCTCATTTCCTGAGAATCTGGCATCGCATATAGGTATACAGAATAAATATCAAAAAATAAATAACTGGGAAATTACCCTGACACTAGACCTGGTTTGGCTAACATGACTAAAAATAAAAGCGGTTTGCTAGAACATGCACAAAATTCTCCAAAAAATAAACTTGGTGGAGTCCATACAACTATCATCGGCGGAAGAGCTGGGAAAAAACTCGTAAAAATAGTGAGCCAGCACCCTGAAATAAAAAAGGTAATTCCATCCTTAATTTCCGTAAAAGGTATCCCAGGAGGAAGTCTTACGGGAAAGATATTGCGTTCGGATGCTAGAGGTAATTTGAGACTATTGATCTCTGAAGGCAGAAGTTACCAGAAAGTACGGATTGTAACAACAGTTGGAACCGCTGAAGAGGGAGACAGAATCATGAAAAAATTAAATGAAATCTTAAGGACTTCCCTCTGAGAAGCTAAAGGAGAGATCGCTAATTGTCGTTTATAGGAATTGATCATGGAACAACAGCTATACGTTTTGCTCTGATACAAGAAAACAGAGTTCTGACCTTTGAGCTTGAAAGAGCTAGAGCAGCTAATATGTCAAAAAATGAGATACTAACATATATCGAAGATAAATTTGAAATTCAGCGCACATTTATTGACCTGGTTGCGCTGACCTACTCAATGGGAGATGATTTTTCCACAATTGTTGACGTAAGGAACTTAAAAGGAAGAGGAATCAAGAGTATAGAAGGAGCTGGGAAAAGAATAGGGGGAGGCACAAAAGTTTTTGATGCTATCCGTTACTCTGGGATTCCTGCGGTAGCAATTCCTGGCCTCCATACAAAGAGTAAAGTGGATCCTCGGATGAAAGTTTTTTCCCACCTTACAAGCCCGGAAAAACTTGGGGTTGCCTATCATATTCGATGTCTTGGATATAAGAATTTCGTGGTTTCTGATATTAGCTCAAATACTGTTACCGTTGCCGTTGCAGAAGGAAAAGTAATTGGGGCAATCGATGCCTGCATATTTGCTCCCGGGATTTATCAAGGTCCTCTTGACCTGCAAGCTATAAGGGACGTCAACAGCGGGTTCCGGACGGCAAACCAAGCTTTTATTGAGGCAGGTGCTCTGAAGATGACCACATTTAAAGATCGAGAAGAATTACTCAGTGCAGCCAAAAAAGGGGAAAGTTTGGCTCTCCTTGCTTTAGATACTGTCGCCCTGTTTGCAGCTATGGAAATAGCTTCAATGCAACTCTTTCTTAAGGATTATGGAACAATCGGTGATATCTTCCTTGCAGGCTATGTGGCAGAAGTAGAATATATACAAAAGAAGATAAATGAACACTTGGGACAGGAATGCCTGTGTTTAGGGAGGTGGAATGCTGCCATAGGCTGTGCTGAGATAGCAAGGGATGTTTTTGCCGGAAAGAAGGAGATTATCGGAGTAGATGTGAATTATCCGTAAAACCCTAGTAGAGAAACATCGTAAACTACTATGAACTGAAATGGTAGATAAACAACAAATAAATAAGTGGATTAAATAAGCAAAATAAGCATATTTTTCGCATGATACCTTCTGAATTCAGAACAAGATAAATATAGAAAACTGGATATTGCAGAAAAAGGATCTTAAAATATAAAATCGTTCCAAATCATACTTTGCAAGGCCGCTCTTTTTTATTAATACGCTCATCATATAAAATATTTACAATATGTTGGAGTTAGTTATTGAAATTGCAGCATGATCAAATGGGATCAATGATTATTTGTAACATTACTAAAATAGTAGCTGAAGGAATTGCGAAATGTGCCTATTTTTCTGTAAAATCGTAAACTTCGACAAGTCATGAGAAAGGATATCAAACATCAGAAGAATATAATCACATAAAGTCTGCAAAAATCTAACTTTGAATTAAAATCAAATTCTCAATCTGTCTAAAATTGAGGGATTATACAATATCCCAATAAATTTACTTTATAAGTATTTAAAAAATTGATAGAGTACTAAATTTTAGCACTTAAATCTCGATTAAATAGAAATATAGACTCAAAAATATAATCCCACAAAATTATAACATATTTTAGTGAAGAATATACATTATTTTAACTTTAAATTTTCAAACATTAATTTATAGAGGCAATTACAAAAAAATGTAATCATATGTGTATATCGAAGTTTTTTTTCTTGAGAACCATTGAGGAAAATTGGAAACGAATGCAAGTAGTCATCCGGAATACAGCAGATCGAAAATATTGTTTTTCAGAGAAACTTTTATATAATCAAAAATACCTTTTAGGTATCGTTAAAAAATAAAGAGACGTATAACTGTTATTGAAAATTCATTTTTGATAAATCATTACACTTAGTTATGTGCATATAACCGGTATACAAATGACTCATAAAACTAATAGAATTATCGAAATACTCTCTATTACTTTGTTTAGATTAACACTTGATTATTTTTCACTTTTTGTTTCTTCTCATCTTTGCTTTTGGTCTTTTATTCTGCATTTGATCCATCAATCTAAACAAAATAATTGAAAATACTCAAATAATATCAAATGTATTTGATTTTATAAGTAGAAATAAAAATTATAATAAAAACAACTGCAGTGAGAATGAGAGATTAGAAAAGTCCATCAAATCTCAAATCTATTGAAAAAAAAGCAAAGGATGACTTAATTTGGCTAATTATAGAAGCACCATTAGGAAAAGAAAAGCAGGATCCAATCCAGTAAGCTCAGAAGATGCCACTGAAGTAACAAGGGTACGAACCCCCGTAAGGACAAAAATGAGGTATTGGCAACTGTAGCAAGTTTACTTGGATCAAAAAGAGTAACACTGCAATGTATGGACGGCATAGTCTGAATGGGAAGGATTCCAGGTTCCAAGCATAAAAAAATGTGGGTTTGTGAAGGGGATATTGTCATAGCAAACCCTTGGAAAATTCAAGACTCAAAAGCCGACATTACATGGAAATATACAAGACCACAGGTTGAGTGGCTTTAAAGAAAAGGATACCTTAATTAAGATTTACATTGTTAAATTAACGAAATTTTGCGTGTATCACAACTCATTCTCACTATAGCATAGACCATTTTGATAATTTTAATTTAATAGTTTTTATTTTATTCACTCTAATTTTCTTCTTAGCTTAATAATTTCATTGGTTCACTGTAAGATTTTTTACCCATATTACTATATTTATACTTACCATTAAACAGAATATGAATCCAGTTTTTAATTAGCAAATCATTATGAACATCTCAATCTGTTTACTCGTGACCTCAGCATCAGCTAACCATACTACTTCAATATTTTTACAATTACCCAAGTATCGATTAAATATTTAGCACATACGCAATATAGAAGTATAGTGGCTCTTTACCTAGTGAAAGCATGTGTAGAGAATTTCAAGAAACTTTTTCCGAAAATTAGAAAGACTTGAATTTTCCAAAACTCTATCAGGAATAATTACACATGCTTTTTCGCCATTTTTTCAAAGTTTGCAATGGCCTCGTGTAGGTCTTTCAGGTCACCTATATGAGAAATCGAATCAAGCAAAGATATATGATGAAAAAGATTTAGACAGGATTCACGCAAAGAAAAAATTATAGGTAAATCGGAATCCTCTAAAGTATATGACCGAAATTACATAAGGCTAAAAATCATTTAATGTTAAAATCGCTTAAGGGTCAAAGTGACCTTGGATTACCTGATTTCTTAATCAATTAATGGTGATTGATATGACGATTCATCCTATAGATTATCGGTATGGTACTGTGGAAATGAAACATGTATGGAGTCAGGAAAACAGACTTGACAAGCTCCTGAATATCGAGGCAGCCCTTGCCCTGGCTGAAGCGGATATGGGGCTTATCCCCGCCGATGCGGCTGAGATCATATATGAGAGCATTAATTCCGTAAAAGCAGAGAGAGTTGAAGAAATCGAAGGCGAAATACACCACGATATGATGGCTGTGGTTGTTGCTATTTCTGAAAAGTGTCGAGATAATGCCGGTAAATGGGTACATTTTGGCGCTACTTCAAATGATATTCTAGATACGGCAACAGCTTTACAGATAAGAGATACAATAGAGATTTTCGAAGATAAGCTTAAAGTCCTATTAAGAAATTTAGTCGATCTGGCTGAAACCCATAAATATACTGTCTGCTGTGGTAGAACTCATGGGCAGATCGGAATTCCTACAACTTATGGACTCCGTTTTGCGATCTGGGCGTCAGAGATTTCAAGGCATCTGGATCGACTGAATCAACTTGTTCAAAGAGTGATTGTAGGCAAAATGACTGGAGCTGTAGGGACCCAAGCTGCATTTGGGAAATCTGGAATTCTTGTTCAAAAACTCACTATGCAACACCTTGGAATCGGAGCTGTGGATGTATCCAACCAAATAATCCAGAGGGACAGACATGCAGAATTTGTAATGTGGATGGCAAATGTGGTCACAACTCTCGATAAAATTGGTATCGAAATCAGGACTCTCCAGCGCAGCGAGATCGCCGAACTTGAGGAGAGCTTCGAAAAAAAGCAGGTGGGCTCATCCACAATGCCTCATAAACGTAATCCTATAAAGTCAGAGCAGATATGCGGACTCGCAAAGATAGTCAGAGCTATGGTCGAGCCTGAACTTCTTAATAACACCCTATGGGACGAAAGAGACTTAACAAACTCCTCTAGCGAAAGAGTGATTTTCCCTGAAGCTTGTATATTGACTGACCATATCCTTAAGCTTGGGATTAATGTACTTTCAAATCTTAAATTTTATCCTGAAAATATCTTGAAAAATCTGGAATTGCTCAAGGGTCTGAACATGGGAGAAGCTATAATGATCGAACTTGCAAAGAGGGGCTTGGGTAGGCAGGAAGCTCATGAACTTGTAAGAACTACAGCAATGAAAGCTCATGAAACCGGACAACATTTCAAAAATGTACTCCTCGAAACTCCTGATATTTCACGATATCTAAATAATGTGGACATTGAGAATTTAATAAATCCTGAAAGATACATCGGAACAGCTGTTGAACAGGTTGAAGCACTAGTTGTAAAACTTCGTGACGCTTATAACCGCTGACTTATCTGTTTTTCCATATTGATTAATAATAGAGGATTTCGATAAATCTCTAAATTTTACCATATGCTCATAAATTGTATATAAGTGATTCGTAAAAGCTAGAAATTTATCGAAAGCCTCAACAATTATGGAAGATTTGGCTTAAAGGGATTTTGTGTAAAGAAGTAATATCTGAAAACCATCTTTTTATTTATATTTAAATGAAAGTTCCGGTGTCACAACCTTCTGCAAGGTAGATACAGACAGTAAACTGTCTGTGCCTATTTCAGAAATGGACATTTCTCTTTGTCATAATCAATGACTTCATTACCTTAAATAATTTTTTTGATATTATTTTGATTTGTAAAAATTGTTTTGGAAATGAAGAGATTCAAAACTACTGTTTTGATGAAAAATGTTATATGGCTTAACATCCATTAAGCGGGCTATATACTTGACCAATAATAAAAATTGATAGCAGGTGACAAAAAAGTGGCTCGTTTTCCAGAAGCAGAAGAAAGATTATTAAACAAAAAAATCTGCATGAAGTGTAATGCCAGAAATGCAATAAGAGCAACACGCTGTAGAAAATGCGGCTATAGTACCCTTCGTATAAAATCCAAGGAATCTAAGGGAGCATGATCTTGTTTGCAGGTGGAAGCACAACTTCACAGAATTATTACACAGGAAGGGAAAGTTCATCTTACCCTCATCGACCCTGCATCCCAAACGCCTGAAAGAGCTGCAGAAATTGCCTTTGCTGCAGATGAGGGAGGCACCGATGCCATCATGATAGGTGGCTCAACAAGCTCATTTGGAATCTTGCTTGATGAAACCGTCTTAAAGATAAAGGAGAAAGTGGATCTCCCAACCATCCTTTTCCCTGGAAATTCAGCTGGGCTAAGCAAGTATGCAGATGCTGTGTTTTTCATGAGTCTTTTGAATTCCAGAGATTTGGGGTATGTGATCACCAACCAAGTTCTTGGAGCTCCACTTGTACACAAAAGTCAGATTGAACCAATTTCCATGGCATACCTTGTGGTCGAACCAGGAGGGACTGTGGGTTGGATAGGAGACGCAAAGTTAATTCCCGGAAAGAAACCTGAAATTGCTGCAGCCTACGCACTTGCAGGCAAATACCTGGGCATGCATTATACCTACCTTGAGGCTGGATCTGGAGTTGATAAACCTGTCAATCCTGATATGATAGAGGCTGTCAAGCATGTACTTGGGGAGAACAAACTTATCGTCGGTGGTGGGATACGAGATGCAAAAACTGCAAAGCTCTGTGCTTCTGCTGGTGCAGATATGATCGTTACCGGTACAATTGTTGAAGAAGTAAATGACGTCACTGCGAAAGTAGCTGAACTTGTGTCAGCAATAAAAAAATGATTTTCCTGAAGGATTATTTAAGGTTGCTCTGCCTACCTTTTAGCTTAGAAAGAATAATTTTTAATTCGCTGCCCTTTTTAGGAACTTATTCTTTGCAATGCTCATTTTATGGAGCTTGGATTTTATTTAGCACTTGAGTAAATCTGAGAATTAGTCTAATCCAAAATTCAGGTTGCATCACCAAGTTATAAGACCTTTTAATATTTTTTGGTGTTTCAAAAATTCACCATTAAATCTCCCTGCAATCAATTAAAAAATCAAGAAAATCAAAGTTTCTGTGGTGTGAATAGATTATAAAGCGCGCAACTGAGTAGGTTCGCACCACTGCTCTAGAAATAAAGGAATTGTTCAAAATCAAATATTTTCAGTTGTCTATTGCTTCCCTTACTCTCTGATTACCATGATTTCTACATCTTTTTTAATTAAATCGAAAGTTGTAACATCATCCACAGTTTCAATGCAGCATTCATCATTTTACAGTTCCACATCTAATAACTGTTTTTAAACTCAAGAGTATGCTTTAAAGATTTTTCTTTGTGTGATACTTTTCATATTCTTCATTACTCTTGAAAGAGAATATTTTGGTTCAGCGCCAACAGAAGATGTATATGATCATCATTACAAATTACATAAAACTCAAAAAAGTACCTTTTAGTAATTCCAAGGCGTATAAATTTGAAATAATTGAATTTTGCATTTTCCAAAAGAAACTTTTCTCGATACTACATAAAAAAACATATGAGACCTTATTTTGTAGACATGATGATTTGAATACCGTAGGTCTATTTTCATAGTGCAAAGCTAGCCTAGAATAGAAACCAATTAGTCATAAAGATTCGCGAGGAAATTTACATCCCCAAAACAAACTAGGGTATTCAACTTGGATCAATATTCAACATTACTTTTTTGTGAATCTTGCAAAAGATAGATGAAATTTTACTGAGTATCTGAGCCAGT
>PMJC01000301.1 GCA_003157235.1 Methanosarcina sp. | reverse complement strand
ATAATATTTGCTTAGAACTATTAAGAATATTTTGATAGACTAGTCTGGTCTAGAGATAGTGTTTTTGATATATCAAATAGTTTTTTTATTTTTTTGATATAGTTTTTAATAATGTCTTTTGATCATTTTTATACAGATCTCATGGGAATCTAAATGGTGTCTCATTTTAGCGATTATAATGTAGGCAGCCAATGATTCGATTTAGGTTATTTAGCTTATGGTAATAAATATAACCAAGGATAGGTCACTGATAGGCTCAAGGTAAGGTTTTCATGATGATAATGGGATGTGCGCTAGCCCCTACAAAATCGGTTATAGAGTCTCTAAATTTTTTGGGTTTTCAAAAAATAAGAGTGGTAGTGGGAAATTGGATTAAACTTTGCTCCTTTAATTGGCATCAAAGGAAATTTAATACTTTTTTTGCATTTACTGGGCATTTAATCGGTAGACAATTGTATCTTCCTATAAGCTATAGAATCATCGAGTTATCAAATATATCGGCAATGCTCATGGAAAACTTCCATTTGATACCGAAGTTTTTCATGGGAAATTATCGTATTCAGAACTTATGCTGATAAAATATAGTCTTTAATATCAAAAGTAAACTATACTATATTTCATTGGTACAAGGTATTTCCAATCGTCTTTGAAGTGTGAAAAGCATAAAATATTTAGAATATTAAAATGGCTCTTACTATAAAATATCAGCATTTTATAAAGCTTATTATGTATAATGCTGCTGTTAAAGTGTCTGGTTTCCCATCATGTCATCCATTTTTTCAGTTTCGATACGTGCCCCCGATTCTATTTTACAGAACTTTGGTACATTACCTGTATAGACAGTATCCCGAAAGTTATGTGAAATTTGATTGACTCTGTATTGTGGACAAACAATTATTTTATGTGCAATTGAGTGATTAACTCCAAAAATTGTGAAACTTAAAAATTGCCTCAAAGCAGGCAACTGCCTAAGCTCTATATCAATGAAGTCTGTATCAGGAAGGGCTTTTGTGCTGGAACAAAGTATATTAACTATCCGAATGCAACAAAATCGGATTCTATTTTTACTGTGTCTGTGCAGCAGTATTTGTGACTGTGTCAATCCCAGAAACCGTTTCAACTCAGTTCATTACATCTATTTTTTTCCGTCATTGGCGACGGAAATTCCATATGGCTGGCTCCCTACAGGCACACTGGCCCAAACAATATTAGTCGTTGCATTAATTACAGAGACATTGTTGCTATTCAGGTTTATCACATATACCTTTGTTCCATCTGGAGTGACTGCAACACCCAAAGGTAAGGATCCCATATTCACGGTGGTTGTAACAGTGTCTGTTGCTGTGTTAATTATAGAGACATTGTTGTCGTATTCGTTTGTCACATAAACCTTTGTTCCATCTGGACTGACTGCAACTCCAATAGGATTGTTTCCTACATTCACCTTGGCTGTAACATTATTTGTGGCCATGTTAATTACAGAGACAGTGCCTGGGCTGTCAAATTTTGAGTTTGTCACATATACCTTTGTTCCATCCGGTGTTACTGCAATTCCCCAAGGATCATTTCCTACATTCACGGTGGATGTAATGTTGTTTGTAGCTGTGTTAATTACAGAGAGAGTGTTGTTGTATTCGTTTACCACATATATCTTTGTTCCATCTGGTGTGACTGCAACTCCTAAAGGATTATATCCAACAGACACAGTGGCTTTAACAGTGTTGGTCGCTGTGTCAATTACAGATACATTATTGCTGCCGGAATTCGTAATATATGCAAATGGCGTACTTCCTGCGATACTCACCAGTACTAAAATCACAGCTGTTGAACCTAAGGATATCGAATACAACTTTTGTTTATTGATCATGCATTAAGTCCCTTTTCCCTATATTATTAATTAAAATAATTCGAAGATAGTTTCATCTGATTGGGAATATTCATCAATCTGATTCTGAGTGTTGTAACCTCTCTAACTCTGATCATATAATCATCATGTAGTGTCGTTATAATCGAAAAAATTGGAGTTTCTTACATATTAATTCATTTTTGATCAAAATTTCAGAATTCGGAGAAAACATCGCATAAATTTGATAAACATCAAACTTTGAAAGGCAAATAATTTTTGATATATTCAAAAGAATATGACTATATATATAATTTACACACGGAAAATTTTCACAAAATGGATATTTTTGCGATTCGATTATTCGTATTTTACCTTTTCAGGCATATAACCCTTATTTTGTAAATAATAATTTATCTGAAAAAAATTCCCTTATCCACAAATATTTTCTTTCCCGGGAGAAGAAACTACTGAAAAGCCTTACGCTATCTAAAAGTCGAATAATTTTCTCCTTTGCCTATCAGAGATTTTCGTCCGTCTGGTTAATATCAATTGCTTTGTCATATGCATTTATTGCTTCATCGTACTTTCCTGATGTCGTAAGCTCGATTCTTTTATGGATTAATTCTTCTGATGATGGATCTGCACTTGTGATTCTCTCGAAGATTGGAAATGCCAACAAAGTGATTAATAAAATCGTTATGATTGTATAATATAATTTAGTTCCA
The DNA here is from genome assembly GCA_003157235.1 of Methanosarcina sp. Classification (GTDB taxonomy): domain Archaea; phylum Halobacteriota; class Methanosarcinia; order Methanosarcinales; family Methanosarcinaceae; genus Methanosarcina. The sequence continues at coordinate 2,200 of PMJC01000301.1, read as the reverse complement.
GCTATATTTACCCCTTTCATATTGATTTAGATCTTAAGTTTCAGAATCACACAGATGATATCTATATTCTCAGTGGTGCTCATGATGTCACCAATATAATGTCAATGTAATAGGGAACATGGTAATGATGATAGTGATGATCATCATGATCATCTTGCTCCCAATTAATCTGTGTTTGCAGTTGTCGCTGTTATTGAGAATAGCTATACCATAATATAGAGGACAATTAGCTTCTTAGATAGAATTTTAAATATATAATCAATATATGATAAATATTGGCAAGATAATTATGTTAAGTATGATTTATAAGACGAAAAGTGAAACCCCAAGGTATTTAGCCTAGAAAATATACAATCAACTTCATAATTTTTACTTTTTTTCGATAGCTATATAATTAATCTTTTATTAAATTATATTTTTAATTAAGTTAAGGAATGCGAGAACCAAATGGTCTTAAATGAATTGTATTCTCTTTCAGGCTTAAATAGTCATAGAAACTGCATCAGATAAGTTACTAATGCTAGATATAATTACAGATTTCAGGGAGATGCTATCATGATTTTGGAGTTGCTACTGCTGATTACATTCGGTTTTTGTCTATCAGTTTGTCTTTTTTTGCTGAGATGCTCGATTATAGAGGATATGTAATGTGTTTCGACTCTGTCCCTTTCAGTGGGAGAATATCTTTTTGCTTACTAAAAGGATATCTATGATAAAATAAATAAAATCTGAATTATTATTTTAGAAGATTCCGAAATACTAGAAGATAGCTATAAATTGACTCTTGCTATTTCTTATAATATGCAAAAACTTAAGGAAACCGCAGAAAAAATTAGGAAAATGGAACTCCGGGGAGCAGGCCGGATTGCAAAAGCTGCTGCTGAAGCCATCAGAGATTATGCTGAAGGCCTAGAAGTAGTTTCAATGGAGGAATTTAATACTTGCATTCGAGAAGCTTCTAGTTTTCTTATAAGTACTCGTCCTACAGCTGTTTCTCTCCCGAATGCTGTAAAACTTGTTACTAAGTATTCTTCAGGAAATATAGAAGAAGCAAGGAAGGAAATTATTGGGAATGCAAATCTCTTCATCGAGAGAGCTGACAAAGCCCTCGAAAAAATCGGGAAAATAGGTGCAAGAAGAATCAAAGATGGGGATATTATTATGACCCACTGCAATTCTCATGCTGCTCTTTCCATTATTACTACGGCTTTTGAGAATGGGAAAGCCATTTCAGTAATTGCCACCGAAAGTCGCCCTAGGCGCCAAGGCCTATCGACGATCCATCATCTTAATAAATTTGGTATCCCTACAACTCTGATTGTGGACTCTGCAGTGCGTTACTACATGAAAGATGTAGATATTGTCATTGTTGGAGCTGATGCTATTTCAACTAATGGTACGCTGGTAAATAAAATCGGGACCTCTCAACTTGCTCTTGCTGCTCATGAGGCAAGAAAGATTTTTATGGTAGCTGCCGAGACCTTCAAGTTTAGCCCAAGTACAATTGTTGGAGATCTCATCGAAATCGAAGAAAGAAGTTCTGATGAAATTGTCGATCCTTTATTAATTGCAAATTTATCTCACTTGCAGGTAAAAAATCCGGCTTTTGATTTCACTCCTGCCAGATACATTGACATGATAGTAACTGATGTCGGAATAATCTCTCCTGCCATAGCATATGTAATTATAAAAGAGCACTTGAGTTGGGAGCTTGGAGAAATTTGAAGGATGTAAGTAATTATTAATTTTTTAGTTCAGTACTCTCACCAACTGTGTTATATATCCAGTAAAATCCTACAATTTTTCACTAGTTTTGCAGAAAAGTGTTGAAATGGTGATTTTTTTTCTTTCACAGTATTAGTCTCAAGTGCTATTGGATAGAGAAATATAAAATATCCAGTTTAAATTGGCCTGATACGCGTTAAATCAGCTTGCGTTTGGGTCTAATTGGTGTAGAATAATCATTATGCTAAATTCTGTCTATTTTATTTTCCATTATATCATCTCTTCAGTGTTAAATTAAGTTATTTTTTTTAACTGCTCTCTCTGGAGAAAACAACATCAACAATCATCTTTACTAAGATTTAGTGAATAAATTTAGATGGGCTTTTTTTCTTTAACTGTTGGTTATTGATTTTGTTTTTTACTTCTCAATCAATTAGTGATCAAAGTATCCATTGAGTCAAAATTGATATTAGCC
>PMJC01000119.1 GCA_003157235.1 Methanosarcina sp. | reverse complement strand
AGACGACTGCTTCTTATTTAGATCTATGGGTGATGGCCTTGTCCACCGTGTCCACCGTGTCCACCGTGTCCGCCATGGCCATCGTGTCCACCATGTCCGCCATAGCCATCGTGCCCATGACCATAGTATCCGCCGTCATATCCGTCTACTACAACTGGTTCTGCCGCTACTGGTTCTATATCTACTGGCCCTACCACTATAGGTTCCACAGCGACAGGCAAGTAGGTCCAGTCCCACACTAGAGTACCGGGATTATATACCCATTCATAGTCCCCGTAGTACACGCCACCATAGTAGTGATCATGATCGCCGTGATGCCTGTGATCATGCAAATTGTTGAAGTGATGTCCGTGTCCACCGCCGCCGTGTCCGCCGTGTCCGCCGTGTCCACCACCGCCGTGTCCGCCGTGTCCACCACCGCCGTGTCCGCCGTGTCCACCACCGCCGTGTCCGCCACGTACATGACCCTGTGGGGCAGCAACAGCTGCCATTCCTGTCAAGGATACTACGAAAAGGACTGCCACCAAAATAACCAGTACCTTTTTTATTTTATTAAATATTTGTTTTCCCATAAAATACGCACTTCCAATTTATTTTTATAAATATATGATATTGTAAATTCTATTCGCTTTTTATGTACTAATATACATACCTAGAGTATCTTTTTTATTCTATTAAATATTTGTTTGCCCATCTAAAATATGCACTTCCAATTTATTATTATTAATATACGATATTACAAATTTTATTCGCTTTTTATGTACTGATGCGCATATACCTAGATGTGATTATTTATCATCCTCGTTATTTCAAATTAATGATACGAAAAATAGTTTCTAAACGAAAAATAATGCCATATGAAATATTTTACAGTCATAAAACAATTAAATATTAATAATTATTTTTTTTATTTTTTCCCACTAATGTATAGTACAATATTATAGAAAAGTATATATTATAGAAAACCTATGCATATATTCGATGGCAGAGAGTACAATCAAAGTCATTTGTCTTGCAATTTAATTCAAGCCTGACTATAAATTAGGAGGGGAGTTATTCGAGCTTAACTTGTCAGTTCTCTCAGGACCAGGTAGACTACCTGAAAATATAAAATAAGGATCACCAAATCAGAAAGATACTTTTTTTAAAATTCTTTAAGCATAAGAAATATATACCTATACCTACAAATTGAATTTATTTAATCTAAATTGTATCAACCATCTGTTATTAGATTTATTTCATTTGATAAACTACTTTTATTGTGCCAAGCTTCTGTAGTTGTGGATTAATTCAAATTGCTTTGTCATATGCTTTTATTGAGTCATTGTTCATCTGACAATCTGTTTAGGGTTGGATAACCACATGCAATTTGATTTAGTTATTTTTTTCATTTTTGAGTTCTAGGTAGTTTTTTAGGGAGTTTTTGATCAGGAGTAACTCCGTAATATCTTGTCCTTGCAGCTCCCCAAATGCAACCATTTTTCCCGAAAATTTTCAGTTCAATATCCTGGATATACTTGCAAATTGTATTTCCTGCCCTAGCACCCTTGCAAACTATACAGAACTTTTCACAAAAAGTAGGGGGATTAGCCTTCGCTTCAGTCATTTTCACACTCATGCTCCATAGATTATTTTGATTTGGATGCTCCCTGGCTACCTTTCTGGATAAAGTACTCTTGATATAACTATAATCTTAGCTTCTATCATATAGATTTCTTCCTGCGCCCGGGACGGTAACACACTGCAAGCCCTCGCTAATCTTGACCCCTATAAGGGTATTTACAAGAAGTCAGGCTTTGCTACTGCAAACCTGCCTTCATTTTGTCGAACGTCTCTCCTGAACTGATAATTCCTACTTTGCCCTTTATCTAGAGGCAGCAGCCGGTCTCCAGCCCCCATAAATAGACTGCAAATTTTAATTTTTTCCAAGGTTTTCCAGAGATTTAACCATGAAATTGTCTTCAAGCCAAATTGATTCATTATCCACAAGCTGGCAGAACCCAATCGGTATTACATTAGAAATTTCATCCTTTGAAACGGTAGCCACAGGAAAGATCTTTACCTTTGAAAAGACAGTTTTCATATCTTAACTTAATTTTACTATAGTAATCAACAACAAATAATTGCATTATAAAGTTATATATTTAAGCATCAAAATATGTATCCATTTTTTTATTTGTGTATTTTAATAACTTTCAGGGCAAAAAACCACTCGAGGATTCATTTCAAAAAAGGGGAGGAGAATAGCAAACTTTCAAAATATTAGAGAGGTTTGATCGGAAATCCTGAATGAAATAGATTCAAAAAACGAAAAAGTGATTGACTGAAAGAGGTGGTGGATGAATACAGATTCATTCTCAATCACCATTATGAGCCTTATGCCTGACTTCTTTCGTGCCTGGCCTTACAATCCGTGGACTCCGAGTATGGTATATGTTGGGAGCATTCTCGTTGATGCAGGAGGACAGATGATTTTCATGGGGCACAATCTGATATATCCCCCTATTTACGAAGTAATTTCAAGTTTCCTCTGATCCCATAGCTGAAATGATCTGAACGATGAACTTTTTACCCCTTATCTGGAAAGAGCTTTCCAAATGCCATAATTTTGAGAATGCTGCTTTCTACGAAGAACTTTAGAAAAACTCTATGGAAATCATGCTTATTAATGCCGAAGAACTCCTTGAGATTCTGAAAAAATGCAGTGCTCCTTCAGCTCCGACACTGAAAACAGAAAAAGAGTAAATTCAGAGCTAATCCCAGAACTCAATATTACTTATCTGAATCTCATATTACAATAATCAATTGAGTTTCTGATCATGAGAACTAGTGTATCAATTCCAAAGTAAATCCCTTGTTTTGTAGGTAAATCTATGATCTATAAACAGATTCACAAGTCCAGGTTTGTGGATATACTTTGGAATCGCAGTACTAGTTATGAAACTTTACTGATTTGAAATAAAATTGGTTTTGCGATGAGCTCATTCTTAATCATGACGAATTTGGGAAGTTTTCTTCATAAAGAACCCAATAATCGTTTACTCAAAAATGAGATTTAAAGAAGCAAATTTTGATTTCGGGAATAAGCTTGACAAGTCTTAAAAGATAGATATTCACCTAAGGTAAAAGGATCTATTTTTTTCCTAATTTCAGAAGCTCTTCATGCAGAAGATAGCGAATAACTTCGATACGGGATACTTGCTGTGATAATTATTATAAGCTACATCACTTTTAGAAGAGAATATTTTGGTTCATCACCAACTACCATAAATACCTATATTGTTTATAGCTTTAGTTAATTAGTACTTGAGAATTAATTAATATTTCTTCAGTAAAATAATAAACAGATATTTATTCTGTGACTTTGCAAGACAGCAATAGAATATACCCATTCAATATCTCTCTGAGTTATGAATTTCTGTTTGACCGTATGTAACTAGTTATAGTCTGGTTACGGTATCTGATAACAAAATCTGAGAGTTGATTTCACTTTTATCTCCAGATGAGGAATATATCTCTAGCTATTTTCTCAGGCACGTGAATTCAGATGAAGGTATCCAATCGTATACTTATAAATCTGAACAACGTATAGGCCACTGATAGGCACAAGATAAGGTTCTCATTCGATGACAATGGAAAAAAATTAGCCACCATAAAATAAAACATATAGTCGCTAAAGTGGTTTATTTGAGCTTGGGGATAAAGGATCGTGGGGCGCATATTTGGAGATGGTTTAGTGACTGGAGTAGGGCTCGTGATAGAACCACGAAAAAGAACATGAAGGTTTACGTGGATTTGTAGGCCGTAGCGATTTGTTTGATTATTTTTCGTTAATGATAGTTTTTTTATATGGGTTGTGGCCAAACCGATTTTTTAGACAATTAAAGGTTTGATGCGATTGATTTTTCAGTTAAGCGGCGTAAGTCACAAATATTTAAGGTCTAATTAGGGTTATTTCATTAAATCATTGATAAAAATATTGCTATATTATAATTTAGGATTAACGCAGTTAAACTGAAAAGTAGCAGCAATAAGCACTTAATTATTTAAATATCAATAATTATGGAGAGATTACAGGATTTTATTTTACCCTTCAACTGCGTAAGTTATAATTAATTGTAAACCTTTGGGCATTACGGATTTGCGAAGAGCAAAATCCACTAAAACAATGATTAAAGTAAACTTCTGTCATGAATATCACACACATAAGAATATTATTCATAAGTATAATCCAATAATGCACAAGTTTAATCCACCTCGATATTCTCCATCATTTTTCATATTCTGCAAGTTTTCAGGCTTGTTGATGGATCAATTGACTAGAAACCTATAAATACATCATCTCTTGTTATGTCATGGTTTGCTATATCATCTTTCGAGATGTTGAGGCTCGAATTATGGAAAACAAAATGTGTACAGAGATCAGGCGAGTTTTTCTCAAGTATATAGTTTTGAAGATTATTAAGGATAAGCCTACCCATGGCTATAATATAATCAAGACAATCACCCTCCGCTCAAAAGGGTGCTGGACCCCAAGTACAGGTTCGATCTACCCAATACTGGAGAGTTTAGAGTCAAATGGCTTAATCCAGAGCAAAGAGATGGAGGAGCGCCGCAGGAAGGTGTACTCAATCACATATCAGGGAATAGTGGCTCTGGATCACATGACACAGAAGAGATTGGAGCTCCTGGATGAAATGTCTCAGATCATCAATATTGTGACTGAAGGTAATGACAGTAGTGATACTGGTGATGAGGTCGGTAATATCCGGAGCTTTGATCAGCAGCCTGAAAAAGCATACAATGGCAATTCTCAGAATCTACAAACAGATGATAATAGAAGGTAACAGGTTAAGCGAAAACAGTAATATGACAGACAAATTGATCGTTGGCAAATTAGGGAAGGGAGTTGAATACAAGTGGATTGCATTATTCAATGTAACCTTAGCAACTTTGATGGGGTCGACCGACAACAGCATTGTTCTGATCGCGCTTCCTACGATATTCAAGGGTATACAGATTAACCCTATGGCTCCTGATGTATTCCAGTATCTGCTGTGGATCTTGATGGGCTATGGTCTGGTAACTGCAACGCTGCTCCTCAGCTTCGGGCGACTCTCAGACATGTATGGTCGGGTAAAACTCTTCAGGTTGGGTTTCCTGATATTCGCCATTGGATCAACCCTGCTTTACCTTACTCCGAGCACCGGTAACACGGGTGCACTGGAGCTAATTATTTTCCGGTTCATACAGGCCGTGGGCAGTGCATTCACCATGTCAAACGGTGCAGCCATCATAACAGACGTATTTCCGGCTAGTGAGAGGGGAAAGGCTCTTGGCATAAATATGGTTGCCTTCATGTCCGGCCAGTTCATTGGCTTATTGCTGGGTGGAGTACTAGCTGTATACAACTGGCGCTATGTGTTTCTAGTCAGCGTTCCTTTTGCTATATTTGGGACAATATGGTCTTATTGGAAGATGAAGGAGGTTTCTTTCCGTGCACCAAAAACAAGCATCGATTTATTGGGTAATTTAGNNCAATCATTATTGGCATATTGCTGTTGATCATTTTCCCATTTATAGAGAGCAAAGTGAAGAACCCTATGTTCCGGTTAGAGTTCTTCAGGATCCGAGCTTTTACCTACGCAAATCTCGCCAGTTTCACAGCAGCTATTTCGCGAGGAGGCGTCATGTTTATGCTTATCATGTTGCTACAGGGCATCTGGTTGCCGCTTCATGGTTATCGCTTCGAGGATACACCCTTTTGGGCAGGTATCTACCTGCTTCCCATGACTCTTGGCTTTGTGGTTATGGGACCGATTTCCGGGATACTTTCGGACAAATATGGACCCCGATGGATTGCGACCTGTGGGATGACCCTCGTGACCCTGGTTTTCATAGGGCTATCAATGCTTCCCTATAATTTCGATTATTGGGAACTTGGTATCCTGATTTTCCTGATGGGTGCTGGTAATGGCATGTTTAGTTCCCCTAATAGCTCCTCAGTCATGAACTCAGTGCCCCCGGAAGACCGGGGAGTAGCATCTGGTACGATGTTCACACTGACAAGTTCGGCTAATACTGTAAGTATGGCTGTGTTTTTCACAATCGTTATCGTAGGCATCAAGGGAGCTTTCCCAGGAGCAATACACGATTATTTTGCTAGCCTTGGATCCTTACAGATTAATCCCACTGTGCAACAACTCGCAGACCGGCTAGCAAGCATGTCACCAACCAATGCGCTGTTTTCTGCTTTCTTAGGATATAACCCGATGGGCTCGATCCTGAGCTCCATGGATCAACATCTTGTCAGCACGATACCGCAACAGATCGTGATCACCCTTACAAGCAGATACTGGTTTCCACGGACATTGCAGCAGGCTTTTATGCCAGCGCTGCAGCTTGCGTTCAGAATAGGGGCTGTACTCGCAGGCACAGCTGCGGTATTGTCTGCGATGAGAGGTCAACGGTATGTGCACGAAACCCATTTACCGGATAAAGATGTTAGCAAAAATATTCTTGAAGGAGGAAAAAAGAGGGGGCAGACTTGATAATTGATATTCTAGACAATATCAGTTGATGAGTACTGATTGACAGTGTTGCAATAAATCAGCTTCAATGCAGCCTGCTACTTTTTTCAAATATTAACGTCTTGATTTTGAGAAAGTATAATAAAAAAGGAGATAATTAGATGAAAGAGAACCAGGCTAGNNACTCCAAAAATCTTTGATGACTTTTTGGCCCATGATTTGATACCAGAGGAAAAACGAGCACTAATTGAACAACATTTAATTGAACAATATGTGATCTGGGATCAACAATTAAATGATCCTGAAAATACTGCATCGCTCTATGATCGGATTACTACCTCAGAGTCCTTAATGCAAGCAATTAATAATGTTATTAGTCGTGCTCGATATACTGAAGATACCTTGGAGGAAGCTTTCAGGCAAGGAGTGAAGCAGTATATAATTCTTGGGGCAGGAATGGATACATTTGCGTTTCGGCGCCCTGAAATGTTGGAAGAGTTGGAAGTATTTGAGGTTGATCACCCTGCCACTCAAGAATTTAAGCTTAATAGACTTACCGAGTTGGGATGGGAACATCCTGCAAAATTACACTTCATTCCTATAGATTTCATAAAGGAAAATTTAGTAACAGTGCTCACTCGCTCATCATCTTATGACCCAAAAATTAAAAGTTTCTTCAGCTGGTTCGGTGTCACCCCATACTTGCCCCAAAAAGATGTTTTTGCGACACTGCGTTTCATCGCTGATATTGCTCCTGCTGGTAGCACTCTAGTTTTCGATTATATAGATACCGATGCATTTATCCCCGAAAAAATGTCTCCACAAATGCGGGTGCTATTGGAGTATTTGAGTAAAATAGGTGAACCAATGAAAAGTAGAGGCTTCAATCCGTCAAACTTGGCCGAAGACCTCGCAAGTTTAGGATTTCATCTATATGAGGACCTGAGTCCAACAGACATCGAAGAACGTTACTTACAAGGTCGCACGTATGGACATTATGAGCATGGGCATTTTGCATGTGTAGTTGTCGATTAATTAGGAACATAATTTATTTGCTTGTCTAACGACAGCAAATTTTGTAATTAATTTTTCACTCCACTTTTTTGATGCATATTTTTATGTAAATGCATGCTATGGGGATAGAACCTTTCTCATGAACCGTATAAAATTCACGATAATTTGTCCACTACTTGTTGTGAATTTCTGCTGAAACTATATAAAACGATAGCAGGTAATGACTTATTAAGTCCAAAATTACTTGACTGATGTCACATTAAGAGATTACCTCTTAAAGTAAGGAAAATGCCAAAGAAGGGAATCAAGAGCAAAGGGATTTATGTGTTTTCCGTGTTTATAATAACTTAAGTGAAATTAACCATTAAATTCCATGTTACATGGCTTTCCTGTAAATATCGATAATATCTTCTTTTGAGAAACATCTGGGATTTGTTAGGCGACAGTGATCCTTCATGGCATTTTCAGCCAAGAGCTCAAAGTCTTCTTCCCTAGCTCCGAGTTTCTTTAAGCCAGAGGGAATTCCAATATCAGATGCAAGCTTTTTGATGGCACCGATAGCTTTATCTGCAGCTTCTTCCGAACTTAAGCCGTCAATGTTTTCTCCCATTGACTTTGCGATATCTGAAAAACGCTCTAAACAGACTTGCTTATTGTACATCTCCACATAGGGCAAGAGGATTGCATTGCAGACTCCGTGTGGAAGATTATAAAATCCGCCTAGCTGATGAGCCATTGAATGTACATAACCAAGGCTTGCGTTGTTGAAAGCAATGCCTGCCAGATATTCGGCGTGTGCCATCATGTCTCTTGTTCTTACGTCCTCTCCATTAGCAACTGCTTTTCGCAAGTATTTTGAGATAAGCTCGATTGCCTTGATAGCAGCTGCATCAGTGGTCGGGGTAGCCATTGTGGAAACATAAGCTTCAACTGCATGAGTAAGGGCATCCATTCCGGTTGCAGCCGTGAGTTCAGGCGGCATACTCACCATCAACTCGGGATCGTTAACTGCTACATCAGGCGTGATGTGAGAGTCAACGATTGCCATCTTGATATGTCTCTTTGTGTCCGTAATAATTGCAACCCTCGTCATCTCGCTTGCAGTACCAGCTGTTGTGTTTACCGTGATAAGAGGTGGAATTCCTTTCGTAACTTTCCCAACACCTTCGTAATCATTAATCTTTCCTCCATTCTTAACCACAATGCCAACTGCCTTTGCACAGTCCATCGGGCTTCCTCCTCCAACAGCCACGATCATATCACAGTTTTCTTTTTTGTAGACTTTTGCCCCTTCCATAATCGAATTGTCAGTGGGGTTCGGTTCTGCTCCTGCAAAGATTGCTGCTTTAAACCCTGAATTTTCAATGATTTTTCGTATATCTTCTGCAAGCTTTTCTCCATGCTTACTTTTACCTGAAACTATAAGGGCTTTCGTGCCCCCAAGTTCCTTTGCCTGCTTTCCGATTCTTTTTACGCAGCCAGCTCCCATGAGTGCTACTCTTGGGTTCAGATATGTATATATCATGAATTTTACTTCCCATAATCATAACTTTCGAATTTTTTAAATTTTTATCAAAACCACAAACTATTAATTGAAATTACTTTTTCTCTCCGGCTAATAAAGTTTTGTTCCTTGAAAAGGTTTATTCGAGCAGCGAGTATAAATTCAGGGCAAAAAGCTAATGTTTTTTTAATTTATATTGTCCATTTTTTTTTCTAGGATTATTAATCGTAGAAATTTTATTCTACTTAAATTATACTGGATCTAAAAAGTGGAATCGAAATATCAATAGGTTTAAACCTTTAACTATTTAAAATTTATATTTAAACCCCTATTTATAGTACTTGATTTTGTACCTCAAATGCATGAGTCCTAAGTACAAAATAAATACCAACTGCAGATGAATACATTAAACTTCATTATCATTATCGTATGGTCGAGCGAAGATAAGTAAAGAAAATATATATTGGCTGTTACAAAGTTGAATAAAGAGAATATTCTCTGTATTAAGTAACAACTAGTGATGAAGCATATCTAAGTGAAGTGGATTCTCTTGTATTAGATCCGATTGAAAAATCTGAATATTGTAGATCACCATCAGGACTTCAGCTTTTTATTTTGATTTAATTTTTATAATATTTGCCTATAAGATAAAATTCTTAATTCTTTTTTTATTTCTTTTTTAGAATTTATGCTAATGATGTTAGTCAACTACCCCACGCTAATTTGTAGGGTAGTTGACTACTATTCATTTTCATGTAGAGGTTTTTGTGGCAAAACTTATGCGTTTGCTGAAGGTCACTCAAGCTGTATTTTATGATCAGAACATTCCCACCAGATCGCAGAGTTGAAGGTTCTCAAGGGTCAATATTTTTCAGTGCCACAAGATTGTTTCGGTATGGAAAAAATAGACAGACTTGGATTTGAAAATTCTATACAAATAGAATTGTAACTCTAAGAACTAAAAAACTATTAAAAAATAGGATTGTGCCTGCTTATTTTGTGTGGTTACATATGGTCGTTAAATATTCTTAGATATATGCAGTATAATTATCATAAGTCTTTATAAATTGTATAGAATTATTTTATATTAAGGAAAATAAATTCTATTATATTTATATATTCTAAGATATGTTAATTTAATAAATATATTTGTTCATATATATATGCTTATAAATAGGTATTTTTGTATAAATACACAAAATGATACTTATTGGAATAAATTTAGGCATAAATTTTAAAAATTTTGGTTTGTAGACCAATGGTGTAAATGGTCTAACTCATCACAATGATTATTAAAAAGCTTGTAAGAAATATGAGGAGGTATTCTAATGGGGAAATTAAAATCATACACAAGAATGGGGTTGCCCGCGGTTCTATTGACCGTTTTTTTTGTGATATTTGTGACATTTGCTGCTGCAATACAAACATATAATGTGTTAATCGTAGAAACAGCATCTCCAATGACTTATAGTGCTGTAGGGCAAAATATCACATTCGACTACACTGTGATCAATATAGGATCTATCCCGATCTCAGGATATATTAATGTTACAGGTAACAAAACTGGCCTAGTAGTCCTCTCCGACGGTGTTCCAGAGCTTGATGTTATTGGTGGAACATATTCTTCACCTTTTGTTACAGGACAGACAACCTACACAATAAAGCAGGCAGATATTGATGCTGGTTCTATAACCAATTCAGTGAATATAACAACTCCACAGTCGATATCAGGAATCACTAGTGATACTGCAACAGTAAAAGTCTTATAGGGGCCAGTTTCGATTATAACTGATGTCATCATCTCGATAGGTTTATTTCCTATATAACAGGTATCGCACACTTAGTATGTAACTAACTCTGGAAATGTGGCCAGCAAAGGAACTTTTGTGGTTACAGACAACAGAAATGCCAAACCTCTATATCAAATACGTATCTTGATGCATATAAAAGCGTTAAAGAAACAGGTACTTACACAATAACACAGGCAGATCTTGATGCAGGTTCTGTGAACTATTTATAAATAGAAATCTTTTCATTCAATAACCAACCAGTAGTTTCACCCAATACTACTTGACAGTTATCCATGAATAACATTTTGGATTTAATAGTGGATGTAACTACATAATTTGGTTCATATCATTGGAAAACATTCATTCAGATGAATCTCTAAACTTGAGAATTCCCTTTTGGAAATGCACAATGATGGAGTCTTTAAGTTATTGATTCAAATCTACAAATATCGAGTATGATCAAGGCTTTGATTGTATTCTCTCCATATACCATTGTTATTTTACTTCATCAACAACGATATTGGCTTGATGACAATTATATGCTGTGATCACTGTGTTCACTTCATTTTTGTAGGATTCCGTGAAAATGAGACGAAATTTGGTTCGGCAACAGTTAAAGTAAAAGCAAAATTGGAGTAATGAGTTCAGAAGTCATAGATGCTTTCAGAGAAATTCAGGATAGAGTAATATCTATGGTTCTTATTAATGAAGAATTATATAAATGTGAAAAGCCTGAAGTTATAGATTTTTTCCACAATACTTTGAAAAGTTCACTTATTTTCTTCAGAATTATAGGTTTATAAATACCAATTTGAGTTTAAGCATGAATATGGAAAATCACTTTTTCTTTGATATGGATACTGTAAAACCCAGAAAATAATAACAAGTCTCTTAATCACTTGTGAAATTCGTTTTTTGTTTAAACGTTAAGATCTGCCTTAGTTGTTGAAATTGAGAAAATGATTTGATTCTGCTTTTTATATAAATTACTATCCAGTCTTATATGACAATTGTGATATATTTTATAATACTTGGATTCATTTGTAAACTTTTGTACTTTATTATTTTCTTTCATCATCCAGAGTGTTGATATTCCTCAGATGAAGTTGTTACAATAGAGTTTTTCTTCTTTTTTCATATCAAATTATGATAAGACCTTAATCAAATATAATTGGTATTTATAAAACAGCATTTTTTTTCTTAAGAACGTAGCTATCATTTCGTGTGGGCTTTATAGATCCAGCTTATAATTAGACAAATTTTAAAAACTAAATTCTGAAGGTAGGAAGATTTCTTCCTAACATACTAATGTTTATTTTAGTCCAAAGTCGATAATTGTAAATGGATATTTCAGAGAGAAAATATATTTGAGGAGATAGCCTTCAAGGAGTTTACCTTATAATGGCTAACCTTCCGGAGGCTAACCTTTATGGAGCTGACCTTAAAGAGGCTCACCTTGAAGGAGCTAACATTTAAGAAGCTCAGAATTTATCATTTTACTAGCTTTCAAAAGTGAAAACACTTTATGATATAAAATTAGACTAAAAGCTCCTCATACCATTATAAAAGAAATATCCTTCCAATTTTGAAAAACTTGATTAATGATCTTATGTCCCCAAATAACTAATCGGAAAATCAGCCTATAGAAATATTAGTTAATTAACAAAGATCACTATTAATGGAATATACTATAGATTATCTGTCTTTATTGTATGCTATTCAGATTGGATTTATTGTTTATCATAAGTATAAATTTATATTTGCGATAGATCATACCAGCGATATTTTTATAAGCTTTTTTATTAATAAACTTGCTTCATCTGTGGCTAATTCATGCTAATCTTTGTTCAAGTTCCTACAGTAATGTATTATCACACTACTTTGAATAAGGCAACTTCAAAACTATTCAATAAATTTTGCTGTGTAAATATCATAGACAAGGAAGAGTCGAATACAGAATTTGATTGAAGACCAAATTCTCCTTGGAAATTTAGATTTAAATCAATAAATGTAAAATCACTAAATTTTGGAACTAAGTCACTTTTAAATAGCACAAAACTTTTTTATAACTGTTTTAAGTATGTTCATTGGTAATCGGTTAAGGAATTTTCTTGCCTTTATAATATAAATTTATGAGCACAAATGAATCCCAAATTTTGAAAATCAACACTAAAATAGATACCCTGCCCCAACTTATTATCGGTGAATATTTTGTTTACTATAGGGAAAATATATCACTGTAATCTCTGATCACAAGTTCAGTTTCCAGTTTCATTACCACAGGAGTGAGTACTAGGTAGTCGTAAAAGATATGGCTCACGTAGATTATTTATACATTATAAAATATATGTTTCTGTCAAATTAGGGTTATAATGAATTAAGGATTTAGGACTTACACATTTGAACTGAAAAACGGTAGCTTTAAACCATTAAATGTCTAGAATGTAAATTTAAACCATGATGTTCACTGGATTTGATTTTATATATCAAGTGTGTAAGTCCTAAGGATCTTTTAATAGAATGGAGTAAAAAAATGGTTAAAGTTGCATTGATCACCGGAATTACAGGTCAGGATGGGGCCTACTTAGCTGAATTTCTTCTTAAGAAGGGCTATATTGTACACGGTATAAAGCGGAGATCTTCTTCATTTAATACTGCAAGGGTCGATCATCTTTATAAAGATCCTCATGAAAGAAACGTAAATTTTTTCATGCATTATGGCGATCTTACAGATTCTACTAATCTTATCCGCATAATACAGGAAACCCAGCCAGAAGAAATTTACAATCTGGCAGCTCAGAGCCATGTCCAAGTATCTTTCGAAACCCCGGAATATACTGCAAATTCCGATGGGATAGGAACACTGCGTCTTCTGGAGGCTATTCGAATTCTGGGCCTTGAGATCAAAACAAAATTCTACCAGGCTTCAACCAGTGAACTTTACGGCCAGGTTCAGGAAATTCCCCAGAAAGAAACAACTCCCTTTTATCCTAGAAGCCCGTACGCAGTAGCTAAACTGTACGCATACTGGATTACGGTCAACTACCGGGAAGCCTATGATATTTTTGCATGTAATGGTATTTTATTCAACCACGAATCTCCTATTCGGGGGGAGACATTCGTTACCAGAAAAATTACGATGGCAGCCACAAAAATAAAGCATGGACTACAGGAGAAGCTTTACCTTGGAAACCTTGATGCAAAAAGGGACTGGGGTTATGCCCCCGAATATTGCGAAGGTATGGTGCGTATCCTTCATTACGAAAAAGCCGAAGACTTTGTCCTTGCGACCGGTGAAAATCACACGGTAAGAGAATTTACAGAACTTACTTTCAGAGAACTTGGAATTCAAATTGAGTGGAAGGGGAGTGAAGAAAATGAAAAGGGACATATTAAAAGTGTAAACTTGGACAAAGCTAAATCATTAATAGACTTTGAAAAAAACTCTTCATCGTATAAATACAACTTTGTTAATTTAAAACCCGGAACAGTAATAGTTGAAATTGATCCGGTCTACTATCGTTTAACAGAAGTTGACCTTTTGATCGGCGATCCTTCAAAAGCAGAAAAATTGTTAAACTGGAAAGCCAAGACAAAGTTTTCCGATCTTGTACAGCTGATGATCCGGTCAGATCTAAACAAAGCCCTCA
>PMJC01000231.1 GCA_003157235.1 Methanosarcina sp. | reverse complement strand
TTAATAAGCACAAATAAAAAACCTAAAAATGAAACTACTGAATCATTAATTATCATCAATAAAAAAATCAAAAAAGAAGCTTCTGAGCCAATAAGCTTAACAATGAACCCAAATTGGGAATCAATAGATGAGCAGCTTTATTTGAATGGATACCATGATGGTTATCCGATTGAAGTAAGATATCCGAGTAGATTTCTAAACAGATATGATCATGGATACAATATTGGATACAACATGCAATTCCTTCCAGAATACACTATTGGATACAATATTTTTTGAGCATCAATATTTGAAATAAATTAACAACAATCATTATGAAAACGAAACTGTAAAAAACTCGTTGCTTAATAATTATTTTATAGGTTTTAATAAAAACCTATTTCCTTATTTTTAAATAATGATATATTATAATAAACTTGCAAGCCCATAAAAGGATATTATGGTTACTGCCGTAAGAGCATAATGCAGTCTGAGAGCACACCATCACTTCTTCGCTAGCTTATCTGTAGGGCAGCTCACGATATTGTTGCACTAATTTTTATTTCTTTAAAACAATGTATAATATTTTATTTAATATTTATCTCGTTTTTTAGACATTACCCCACATAGAAATCAAAATTGAATACATTGCACATAAAACTTAACTATGAATCTACAGAAATTTTGTTTCGGCTTAAGGTTACGAGTAAACTGGTTAAATCATAAATGAATGATAATAGAGCCTTTTAAGGCATTTTATTGGTAGGGCAGAGTAAATCGCAAGGAGTATTAAAAACCTACTTTATGGGCTGAGATCAAGTCATTTATTAACTGGCTGGGAAAGACGCAGCTGTTATAATCAATGAGCCAAGAATTACGTAATTTTATTACTAATTAGTTTTAATTAAAACAAGTTAGAATATATGCAAAAACTATCAAAGTGTTTTTTGACGAAAATATGAGGTTTCATTCCAAATGTGATTTGTACTGTTAAATTAATTTTATCTTTTAAAACAATATTCTTATATAAAAAATATAAAATGAAATTTTATCCAAAATCTACACAAAAATACCACTAAATAAAATGGGGAATTAATAGTTAGATGGGTATGGAAATCAGAAATGTTGAAAAATTAAACGACGAGAGGGGGATTCGAACCCCCGAGATGTGGAACATCACGGGATTAGCAATCCCGCGCCATACCGGGCTTGGCTATCTCGTCACTTAGATGATTTAAAAATGAGTTTCTTAAACGCATTTTATATATTTAATTCTTTTCAGGGAGGTATTTCTCATAAACTATTTTTCCCGCAGCATCATTAATTATATAATTAAAACTAGCTGTAAATAATTTTAAGTGATGAGCATGCCTCAAGTCGTTGGATCTTGGAGATCCCAGGAGACTGGTCCTCTTCTCCACCCCGTGCCCCCGTAAGCGATAGTTGCCCACAGTGAGTCTGCTCCCTTCCGGGCCTCGACCGATTTCCGCAGTTAGGGTACGAAGATCTGTTTTCCAGCAAATCCGCATACCTGCACCATCCAAACAGGACGAAGCTTCTCAGTTGAGACCCCAGGCTGGGATTTCTTCGACGCATCTTCTCTCGGTTTCGTCCCCCGCGTATCGACGATTTCGGGTTACAGGTAACGCCGGGCTACCCGGACTAGCTCATCAGCTATACAAAGACACTTGTAATTTATAAAACTATCCCCACTGATATTCATTTTTTTGGCAAAAGGATCAGAAAAACTAAAATTGCCTTATAAAGAATGAAAAAATGGACATTAAAGCCTCTTTAACTTAATTTTTACAATTGAGTCAAGTGGTTACCCTTTTGTTTGTGTTATTTGATACAAGGGATACAAACGCAATGCATAAGACATTCCCTTCAATCTCTTCCAAAGATATATGCGTTCCTATCAGATAGACTCTTGATATTCAATTTTTTTATAAAAAACTTGATTTTTGTGAGATCTTTAGCAAACATAAAAGAAAAAATTTGGATATCAATAACTTATTGATAGGTTTGATTGGCTATAAGCCCACAGATGATTTTAGGATCAAGGAATCTGGCAAATGTCTAATCAGAAAGAAATTTGCGACTTCTCAAATCTTTAAAAATTCCATGAAATAGTACCATATAGGACGTTTGAAATTTTTGGGAGCATCATGGAGACAATTTTCTCGGATGTTCTGAGCAGTCAGTTTTCTGTTTGTGATCTGAAGGAACATATCTAAATTTGGACTGGATAAGTATAGCTCTTCACAGAACTAGATCTAGATTTAGTAGGCATGGATACAGTAGAGATCACATAATTGATAAGTTACAGAACATTTGGAATTCGTAACTTTGAGAAACCCATAGACATAACTTTTGGAGATCAATTAATGAAGCAATTTTTTTGATTTTTATTATTTTGTTAACACTTATTTTTAGGTGAAAAGTAGACTCTATAAAAACTCGATAACCTTTTTTGAGCCCATAATGTTTAACAAAAAAGTTTTCTAAGACATATCTAAAGCTGAAGTAATTATTATGTTCAAAATGCTTGTTTTACAGCAATGGCAGGTCTTTCAGACTTTGAATTTGAGAAACAGTGTATTGATCGAATTTTTTCAGGATTTTTTTTGGTTTTCCAGAGTACATAACAGACAGTATCCCAGTCTATTAATTTATAAAAATTATTATTGATAACTACAAAGAAAAGGAAATGTGGGGCCAGTTTCAAAGTTAACTTGATTATTTTGTTTTGAAAATAAAAAAGAGACGGATGCAGGAAGCTACTTTTATCCAGTCAAATCCTGGATATGCAAAAGCGGATAAACTTCGATAAAATGAAGCAAAAATAAGGTAAAATATAAACTTTACTGAGAAAGGTTTGGACAGGATTCTCGATAAAAAAAAGTTAGATGTAAATCGGAATTCTTTGTTGTTTGTTAATTGTATTTTTCATTTTCATGAGAATTGGAAAATACTAGTCAGCTGGAATTCTAAATTACTTTCAGTGGACTGCATATTGGCAAGCTGAATGGCTACTTTATTTTAAAAATAATACTTCAGTTTGTCAATGACTGAATTGGAGCCGGGATTCTTCCCCCCCGCTTTACGAAAATTTCCGAACTGAAATTGCTTACCGACATAATAGGTGCACGTCCAAGCAACCCGCCAAATTCAACGAAATCCCCAACTCCTTTTCCAGGAGCTGGGATGATCCTTACTGCAGTGGTTTTTCTGTTAATTACCCCTATTGCCATCTCGTCAGCTATGATTGCAGAAAGGGTGGATGTAGGCGTATCTCCAGGCACTGCGATCATATCCAGGCCGACTGAACAGATGCTTGTCATGGCTTCTAGTTTTTCGAGGGTGAGAGCTCCAGCTTCAACAGCTTCTATCATGCCCGCGTCCTCACTTACAGGAATAAAAGCCCCACTCAGACCCCCTACGGAAGAAGATGCCATTGCACCTCCTTTTTTCACTGCATCATTCAGAAGGGCAAGTGCTGCAGTCGTTCCATGGGTCCCACAGCGTTCGAGTCCCATTGCTTCCAGAATGGTAGCAACGCTGTCCCCTATTACAGGAGTCGGAGCTAGGGATAAATCAAGGATTCCGAATTCAATTCCGAGCCTCCGAGAAACTTCCTTACCTATCATTTCTCCCATACGAGTTATTTTAAAGGTTGTCTTTTTGATAGTCTCTGAAATTTCCGTGAGATTCGGGGTTTCAAGTTCCCGAATGGCAGCATTTATAACACCTGGTCCGCTTACACCCACATTGATCACACACTCAGGTTCACCAATTCCATGAAAGGCTCCGGCCATGAAGGGATTATCTTCCGGGGCATTGGCAAAGATCACAAGTTTGGCACAGCCAATCCCATCTCTATCAGCAGTCAGTTCTGCAGTTTTTTTGATGATATTGCCCATCAAGCCAATAGCATCCATATTAATCCCGGCTCTTGTGGTAGCAACATTTACTGACGAGCAAACTGTTTCAGTACTTGCGAGGGATTCGGGGATAGAATTAATGAGTTTCAGGTCTCCCGGAGTTGTGCCTTTGTGGACAAGGGCACTATATCCTCCTATAAAATCGACATCTGTATCTTTTGCAGCTTCATCCATCGTTTTTGCAACGGAAACCAAATCCGGATCTTTACAACTTTCAGCCACTATGGCTATTGGAGTTACAGAAATTCTTTTGTTGATTATAGGAATTCCATAGAAACTCTGAATTTCATTCGTTGTGCTGACAAGCCTTTTTGCATGGGCAGTTATTTTATCATAGATATTCTCATTGAAAGTTTCTATATTAGGATGGCTACAGTCCCTGAGACTGATTCCCAGTGTCACTGTCCTGATATCCAGGTGTTCCATTCTGACCATCCGGATTGTTTCCATAATTTCATAAGGGTTTATATGCATGAAAATCCTCCTAATTTACTCAGTTAGATCCTGTGCATGAAACGAAATGCATCTTCATGCTGTACCTTGACCTCAACTCCCATTTTCTTTCCCACTTTATCCATGGCTTCCTGAAAAGCTGTGAGGTCAAAATTCTCCTTGGGGGCTTCTGCAAGCATAATCATGGTGAAAATACCCTGCATAATGGTCTGACTGATATCTACAATGTTTACATTGAAACTGGCCATCACTGTAGTGATCCTGGCAACTATTCCTACACGATCGCTGCCTATAACCGTAATAATGAAACGACTTGATGTCATTGTATATCTCCTGTTGCTTGGAAATTTTCTTCCAAGTTGATTTTCATACTATAAACTGAGATATTTTATTCAGTTTGAAGACCTGATGACTAATAAAATAAACTATTGGTAATTATTCAAATACTCTTATTTCTAGCTTGGAATTGAAGCATTAAAAGTAAGAATTTCTGTTTATTGTACAAATTCAAGAAACCTTATTGAGAAGTTGAAAATGGCACACAGGAAAAGAGTGCTTGAAAAGAAGAACAGAAACCTGACACTTTACAAAGTGTTAATAATTGGTGAAATTGACTACTTACCATTTAGTGAGGACGAATCTCACTGTATATTTCAGCTGATCTCCAGACGTTATTGATAAAATTACAACAATATTTACCTAAAACAAGTCATCGGAAGTATGGAGGAATATATTCAAGGGCTATGTAATGAAAGCTAGTATACTTGATATGATACTCAATTATTGTATACAACGATTAATATCAAGGAGAATAATTATATGTTAAAGTAAAGGAAGAGACAGAGAATCAAAACGGTAAATCTTGATCAGTAATTTTGAGTGAATTCATGAAATATTGGGTAAAATTTACATCCGATATTCAGCAGATGTACACAGATATATAATTTGTTNNTTGTTTGTCTATTTGCTCACTATCATTCTTTGAAAGTCAGATTAATTTTTAATCTACTGTCACATTGAGAAATTAGATGGCATTCTTGTGTAACCTGTGGAAAGTGGGTTGTACCAAAAGATGGGTAAATTTAAACCTAGCACAGTTGGGAAAATTAAATCGACTTTTACATTATGTTAGATACATTTTGTGCAGGCATAAAGAACCTCAAAGCTATCAGTAAAAAAAATGGCATTTTTTAACGGGATTGAAATCAAGTCTTTTGGTGAATCCTTATAGTACAAAAAATATGCAGCTCGAAGCATTTGAAATCCCTCATGATGGAATTGTCGTTTATCTTAAAGCTTATAGATTTGCGAAAATATTTATAATAATTTCCAAAAACTAAAAGTGAAATACTGGATCAAAAATATATTGGCTATGCTTGAGTCCATGAGAAAAGATCTTAGCAACAAGTTTTGGAGAATTGAAGAGATCATAGAGAACTAAAACAGTTATGTAATATGGAAAAGTGGCAAGCAAGAAGAAAGAGTCCTATCGAGAACATTTAATTTTTCTAATAGAGAGATTTTCTAAAGCTGAAGTTACGAAGGATCAAAACTGGGATTTATTCGTTTGAAATTAATATCAAAATTTCTAAATTTGTAACAACTAAATATATAAGCTGACCAAAATACAACTCAAATAAGATTTAGTTAATATTACACTATATTTAAAGATAACTATAATTCAGAATATACATGAACAGTAAACTGTCTATGTCTATCTCATAAATCTAGTCATTTTTCGTTATCATAATCAACGATTTCATTAACTTATCTGTTTTTTTAATGCTTTTCAGTGATATTCTTCTGTATTTGTAGAAATGGTTTTCGGAACTGAAGAGATTTGGATATACTAGAAGAAACTCTGCAATTTCAATAATATTATCTACAGGGAAAGCAGCTTGAACATATTCTAAATACAAACAATTATCTGGAGCTCTTGTTTCATTCTTTGAACTTTATTTAAGCATCTTGATTCTACTAAATAGAGAACTAATATCACAATCCTGAATATACAACAGTGAAATATTGTGAAAAGTTCTAATGAGGGAAAATATCGGAGGAAAAAGAAAAACAAATGCATTAAAGCGCAGTGCTTTGCTTTATTACTTCAAGAATTTTTAACCAAAAAAAAGAAACATATATATATTGCC
>PMJC01000331.1:3638-15998 GCA_003157235.1 Methanosarcina sp. | reverse complement strand
GCGGGGTATTCGACTGAAAATAAATTACAAACCTCATAAACCACGAAAATCAAATTTTAATAAAATTTATCAATTTTTCGCCTTCCTTTACACGCCTGACAAAATCGTCCCTATCAATATAAGGACTTCCAGCAATAACTGAAGCAGCAACTTTCCTGCTAATTCCAGGCAATTCTTTTACAAGGGAAAAAGAAGCCATGTTTATATGCAGAGGATAAGGAATACTAGTAATCGAGCGCATCCCATGCCCGGTGACGATAACGTCAATAAATTTCCGCAAAGGCAGAGAGGCCGGAATCCCTATCAGTAAAGGGTATGAACCAAGCTGTCTTCCAAAAGTAACTCCCTTTTCATGCACTTCACAATTTACGTCTCTGAGCACCGTGCCATTTGGCACAACGCACCGCAACATAGGAAGGTCAATAGTCTTTCGAATCTTTTCCTTATAGTCCAAAAAGAGTTTCTTGTTTATCCTCCTAAATTTTTCCTTCCCATAAATAGGCGTACCTGGAAAGGCCATAACCTGGCGAATGTTGATCCTACGCAGGAGCATTCCAGAATCGAGCACATTCTTAAGGAAATAATAATTAAGTTGGAAAGTTTTTTTCGATTCTTCCTTCAGCCCGTGTACAAAATTTATACCAGGAAGAATTTCAGGGAGTCCGTTTGCCCCTCTAACTCTTCCATACTTATTCACAAGTTTAATTGCCTCAAGAACTTCGTCGGAGCTTGCCTTAAGACAGTTTGCTGCAATTACCCTCGGGTCGGCACTTTCCATCCCGAATGCAGTCACATCCCCTGCGGTATGATATTTAATTATTATTTTAAGAATCTTCTCCGATTCCTGTGGATAGGTGGCAAGAGTACCAGGATTCGCATTGTCCATATGTAGCACTGAAAGATCAGGAGCAGCATTCCGAATCCCCATATAAAGCCTTTCAATTACATCAGGCTCAGGTTTTGGGACAAGCCCTCCAATATCTATCCCATGATAGGAAAAGAGATCTGATTGACGCCCTATCCTAAAAAAACTAGCTCCATGAGCATAAAGAGCTGATACTTCATTGATCACCTCTTCCACATTGCGGTAATCAGGAGCTCCATAAAAGGGTTCTGTACAGAAAGAGCAGTGAACCTGCCTGTTGCAGCCTCTGTAGGTTTCAAGTTCACACATGCAATAAGGGTAATCCGGATGCTGCCTGATCAAAAAAGCCCCTTTAGACCCCCAACGCCCTATTTCAGCTGTTGTCCTGAAGCGGTGCTCAATTATTTCCGGAATTTTCAGACATGATGGATAGATTCTACTTCCATTAGATCTTCTTTCAAATAGATCATAAACAAAAGCCTCTATATCCATTCGAGCAATTAAGACGTTTTCAAGGATTAATAAATCTTCAGTAACTTTTGCAACCTCGCCACCTTCTTTGCTAAATCCTAATCTAATTGGACCGCCTAGTATTTTTATGCCACCTGCAACCCGGAAGATAGCCTCTATTTCTTCAAGGGTTATAGGGAAAGCCCGAAGGTATTTTCCAGGCACTGTAATTCCTGCAATGACAATCAAAATTTCTGCTCTTTCTATAAGTCCCCCAATACCAGGAGGATTTTCTCTCAGAGTGTCTATGGTATAGTAATGGATATCTTTTTCATGAAGCCCGCGTTCTCTGAGAGCTCCTGCTATGTAACGCGGATAAGGGGAAAGGTATGGAGGAACCCCCAAGCAGGAAGGTTCGTCCACATAGCCATCTATAATAAGCGCTTTCATCAATTTCTCGTTTACATTTTTTGGAGATAGGACTTCAGCAGTTGAACTAAAAAAATCAGCATCATTAAACCTTTAATAATTTAAAATTAAATCTGAACACAACATAAATTTCATTTGATTTCATACCTCAAGCTAGTAAGTATTGTGACAATTGAAGATGGGAGTATATATCGCAGTTAGATGTTAAATTACAAGTAATTGAAAAAACATAAACTTAGAAATGAAAAAAAATCCAACCAAAATATTCAAGGAAAATGAGGGCCGGGACCGAGAATTGAACTCGGATCGTAGCCTCCACAGGGCCACAGGATGACCTCTACCCTACCCCGGCCACATAAGCATGGTAATTCAGATTTGAAGCAACATATAAAAGGAGTTTGTTTATATAAAGTTTTTGCCGAAAAGGCCTCTGTTACAAAGATATCCTATACTTGTTGATTAATCCACAGAAATTGAACAATTGAACTAGATATCATATCCTAAATTGCAGCTCCAATTTGACAGTTTAATTTTAATTTTGAAAGAAAATTTTTCAATGATTGTATAAGCTCTAATCTTTATTTTCAGTCGAATACCCCGCAGCTTGCTGCGGGGATGGAAAACTTCCCCGATAACCGTTGTTAAATAATCAATTTATGTTTTTAGAGAGGCTCACATATGGATTTTTAGCACTCAGCATAAGGTACTGTTTTTGAGACCGAGTGAAAAGAATTAGGACTAATTCCCATACTCACAGCTGCACTAAAATACCTCCGAGTGTAAGTGAAACATCAATCTCGATATTTACGTAGTCTTTGAAAAGTTGTGATAAAGCATCAATATATTTTTGACTTGAATTTTATTTTAGGATTATATTCAGAATTATATGATAGAAAAGCATTTAAAAACGTTTATACTGTATATAAAAGTGTATAAGACTTATTTTTATGGGAAAGTGAAAATTAGTAAAGTACTGAAGTAATTATATTACTTTTAAATATAGCTTTATAAATAACACATCTATTGCCTTTTTTTCATTACCATTACCAAAGCATTATTTAAATTAAGTTAAAATTTTATTATTTTTTTACGAGCTTGAGTTAAAATCTGAAAACTAGGAAATAGTAAAAAGTATCGAATCCAAGTAAATCTCTGTAAGACTGAAACTTTTGCCGTCAAATGCAATTTTTTCCTGTCTGAGTCCAATATTGTGTGAGAAAAATTACTTTCAGGACATACACAGTTAGCTGATAGAGTGAAAGGTAACCCCAAAAAAATAGATTTCAAAAATGTAGATTCTTAGACTTCAGCTTGTAAATGTTCTTATTGAACAAATAAGTATGTGAAAGGAAATTAAAGAAGTACTTGAATTAAATTCATTATCGAGTTTTAGAAATATAGAAAAAAAACCAATCAATACCATCAATAGTAACTTGATAATTATCAGAACGCTTTCATACTTGCTTTATGAAGCTTATTTCCCAAGCTTTGAATTTTTTGGTTATTGGATTTAAGTAAGTTTGGAACAATATTAATAAAAAACATATTCATCATATTTTGGCTGGCGAGTATAGCATTGTTAATATATAACTACTACCGGTAAGACACTACCATAATGTAGCAATTTCGATGGAGTGAGACAATGGATTTTGCTTGTAAAGAGTTCCAAGTAGAAGATATAATTAAATGTGCTCTTAATCTAACAAAAGCAGACCTCAAGGTTATGAAATATTTCTTAAAAGAAACAGACCAGTGGGCTGACACTTACTTTCTTTCAGAAATTTTGACTCTGGACATATCCACAATCCAGCGTTCCGTAAAAAAATTGCATGAAAAAGAAATTTTACAACGGTCCCAGCAGAATCTGGAAGGTGGAGGCTATGTTTTCAGATATAAAATCCATTCTAGAACTAAAATAAAAAATATTATAATGATTGTAGTCAATTCCTGGGCCGATCGGTTAGGACAGGAACTGGAAAAATGGGAAAATGGAGAATAGTTTTTCCTACAAACTATAGCAAACGAAAAAAATCGACAACGTAGCTCGAAATTTGTATTAATGGACAAAAACCGACTACATGAAATGTAGAACTTCATAAGCTTCTTTCCTGAAGACGCCATTAAATTCAATTCGTTCCACTTTATTTATTTGGAAAGAAATATAAATGCATCCTGAAAAAGATAACTATTCCAAACCTATGAGTATAAATCAAAAAGTTAAACAAAAAAGCATTTATAAAAACTGACATTAGCATGATCAAGTGGACATACTAGAGATTATTTTGATAAACCTCTTATTTTTACGAGTCACCTGTATATAACTTATGAAAATATTATTAAATTTAGGAGCTTATTGAAATCCTCTATAAATTATCCACAAATAAGCTAAAACTTGAGCAAAAAAGAACATTTCAAAACGAGTACCTGAACTATCATCAACACAGAAAACAGACCTTTCTGGAATTTTCGGTGAATCAATTAACTTTGACAAATGTGAACTTCATTATTAAATATTATCGAAAATATATTTTATAAAGTAAAAAATGTTAAAAAAANNAGTAGTCATTTGGAACTACAGCTAATCGGAACTACTGCATTAGGTAAAGTTGTAATATAAACGATACAGACAATTCAGAAGATATGGACAGTAAACTGGTAGTATAATATATAGTATTGTAATCATTTTTCGTTGTCATATTCAAAGCTTCATACCTCGACAATTTTTTTGATTTTATTATGATTTGGAGAAATGCTTCCCTAAATGAAGAGATTCAGAACTAGTTTTCTCATCTAAAATTATTTGACAGTTTTCAAGAATTTCATTAAAATTATCTCGTATTTGTAGTTTTAAACCCAATAAACTGAAAAAGATGCTTGACATAGAAGTTTTTTTCTATTTTAGCATTTTTGCTATACACCGTTGTATACATTAGTAAATATTTTTTTCATTATCCCTATAATCTATCTAATTCAATATCAAAAAGGTTGATACAAAATTTTGGGAAATAATTATGAAGAAGAGGAAGATTACCTGGCCATGAATCATTAAAAATTGGTCAAAAATTTGTTGAGCCTAATATCACTTCTTCATTCCTTAAAAATATCAAAATCCCATTTCAACATAAAAATCAAATTTCAAATTCGGGTCACAAACTACCTGGAATTTTGCATAAAAAAAATATTTCATTTCCTTTAATACACATATGCCATTATGATGGAGCTGAGGAGAACGATGTTTATTAAAGTTTTCAATACTCTACTTTCGTAGATGCTATTTTTTCGGCAAGCTTTGATAGCACCTCGGCCCTCATTCCTTCTACAAACTTGATACTGCCCACGACAAGATGACCGCCTCCGCTGACACCTGCACCTTTCATTTCTTCTCGAAGTTCCCTGACAATTCTTGGAATATTCATAAGAATCCCTTTCGAACGAATGACAGCGAAGTCAGGCCCATATCCTATAGTCACTATAGCTCTATCGGGATTTTTTCTGACAAGTATATCGTGGACTTCCCCAGAGGTTTTTCCAGGTGGTGGGAAGGTGAATTTTTGTGCATAGTTCTCGACATCAATAACGTTCATGATAGCACTATTTGCCAATTTTTGAGACTTAACATTAAAAAGACAGATTTCAAGTTGTTCTTGTATCATGATATTTGCTTGCTCACACAGGAGAGAGATCAGCTTATTATGGATAGTGTGATCACCTAGATTTAAGATATCATCTATAAGGCCTTTTCCACTGCTAAATTTCAGCCAAAACTGTTCATAATCCAGCGCCAAAGCCATTTCTTTCAATTCTTCAAGAGTGTAGTGGTCTGAAACCAGAGAGATATATCTTTCAGCTTCAGGAGCTTCCGAACGATCTCCAACTGCTGAAACAGCAGGAAGATGTTTTATTGTATCGCTAACTTTGGGATTGATCATACGAGCAATCTCAGTACAGAGCATACCTGAAGTAACCCCGAAATCTCCTCCTACATGTGCAGGATTTATATGTCCTATAAGATACTGATCGACTATCTCATCAGGATGATGATGATCAATAACAAGCATATCAATGCCATAAACCCCTGCCTGCCGCATGGAGGGTACATCCTCTTCTGTTGACCCGTTGTCCACAAGAATTACAAGCGGCATTTTCTGGCCATGCCTTGAGGAATCTTCAAGTGCAAATGAAATATCCCTTGTAACATCCGCAAGTTCATAAAAAGGCGCCTTCGAAGGAGCACGCTTGTAGAAATAATATTCTGCGTCTGTTCCACCGATATCAGTAATAAGGGGCAGTATAGCCCTCTCAATTGAAATTGCCGAGGTAATCCCATCAGCATCAGCATGATGCCTGAGTATTATGGGCCTTGAATGGAATATAGCTTTCTTAATTTCTTTAGCTACAAGGAGCATCCTGGGTTTGAGCTTTTCCATAATATCGCTTTTTATAAGAAAAGGAATGTCAGAAGGTGATGCTTTTTCATCAATTACACTTTCAACTCTTGCCCTTACAACTGTCTCCTTTTTTCCTGTAAGCAATTTCATACTCATGACTTCGATCTGAATCTGCTCATCCCTCAAAGTTACTTCCCCAATGATTGAAACAATCATATCTGCATCGATGTGTGGATAGGAGCGTTTCCCTGCGCTCTCGAAAGCTGCACACTGGATAAAGCCTCCCTCATCGTTAATCGTGAAAATAGTTGGCCCACTGGTTTGCTTTACCTGGATAACATCTCCTTCTATTCGGATGATCCTACCCCTCATACTTGAGTCTATTTCAGCAGAGTTCTTAAGTGGGAGCTCTTTCTCAATCTCAATTGTTTCATATCTTTTAAGGGTTTTCGGAATTAGGTCGAGTTTTCCTCCGGCTTTGATGCTTTTTACCAGTACAATCACGAGATCCCCCATTTCAGGTAAGGTTCCAACATTGCTGGAGTGCATAAGCCCCCTTATATTGGGATTAAGGTCCACAAAAACTCCAAAAGAAGCTTTACTGTTAACTACGCCATGGTAAAGTTTTTCTGCTTCCACGTCCTTAATATCACAGGAATCATCAAGTGAATAAACATATTTAGAACTGGAGCAGGAATCGCAGATCTCATTCTCTGTATCCCGAAGTTCCAAAATGCGCGCTCCACAAACCTTGCAAGTGTATATATTTCCGAGCCCCTCGCAAGTTTTACATTTTAGGGTTATTTCAAGACTTCCAGTGCCCTTACATTTTTCACATGTTGCTCCTTCTTTCAGGAAGCTGTCAATATCTTTTTCCGAAAATTTCATGAAATCTACTGATTTTGACTTGCCTTTTCCCTTACATTGAGGACAGACATCAGTTGAAATAAGTTCATAGCCACGCCCATGGCAATCTGGACATTCCTTACTCATTAATATCAACACCGTTGGTTCTCTCGAACCTGCGTTTTCCTAATTTATGCTGTTCATTATAGTTCAGAATAAATTTCTGAATTCAACAGAATCTATTTCTTTCAATCAGCCGTTAAATATACTGATTCGCTAGGTTACCCTATTCATCCCTAAAAATCAATACATTTCCTTTACTTCCTTTCATACCATCCATTTTTTTCTATGTTTTGTATGTTCTATATCATATAATTCTTTTATAGGCGAGAGTCCGTCATAATTTGGTTTCTAGAAGCATTTATAAATTTCTGCAACATTCATGTATCTATTATCAACAATATTACTTCCTTTGGTAGCTTTCAAGAACCTGAAAAACTATAGATAATTGAAAATTCTAAACATGTAGTAATTATATAGAAAGTAATTAGATTGACCCATTAATTTGATCTTATGATTATAAATTGTGTGGCAATGAATCGAGAAAATCATAGGTTTATCGAAATCCTCAATAACTTGCAGATATTTTGTGAGATTACATTACACAAAATTCTCCAAATAAGAAAGTTTACTTTGAAGTATTTTTTTAAGATCAATACTTCAGATAAATGATACTTAGTTCTTAGTATTTCTGAATTAATATTAATGTAACATAGATCATAAATTATGGCTGGCTTCATCAGTGAATTATTGTTTCTTGTATTAATAGTTGTATTATTAATACTTCGCCAATCTATAAATGCTGTAAATGAATATGAGAGGTAATCATTTTTAGGGCCTCTGTAAGCTGTTTAAAAAAATTTCAAAGAATTGAAGCTTTGTAAATGAACATGGTCTCAACTCTGATGATTTATTCTGTCGCCGAGTAGAAGCTAAGAAAAAAGGTATAAAAAGATGAATCTCTATCAGTAATTTTTAGTAAATTTATGAAATTTGAGTAAAATCTATGTCAAAGATAGGGAACGTAAACTAGCCAAACTGGGGAAAATTAAATCACAATTGAAATTTGAATATTTATTTACCCACAATATTCGTTCAAGTTCGCTTTGACAGAGGAATCAAAAATCTTCAATTTAATTGCCCCAAAATACATCGAATCAGATAATTTTTTGGATAAAATCCAAATTTGACAGAATCATAAATTTTCATTCAGTCGAATACCCCTCAGGAAGCTACAGGATGCGACACCACAATCTTGATTATGTGTAAATAGCTTTATACTTCTGTCTGATTAATACAATTCAAAGTTATATTTGATGTCATTTACTTCTACATATTTATTTATTTTTATAATACATTATTACTATATGACATTTTTTTGCAATCAAAGTTTCGGTTGCTAACTCCACTGCATGCAACTTGGTATGACACTGCAATTTAAATTTCAATACATTTTTGGGGTTATGACAAGATTTCCTGCGGAAGATATTTCCCTAAAGTTCTCCTAGCAAATCTGTTATTTTGGAGGTTTCACATAAATCTTCCTGTGAAAGGAAATTATTCACCACAATTGACATTGATTTTACTTTCATAGAAAACTCGTGAAAAAGAGGTAGAATTTTACTTATTATCTAAGCCTGTGGGCGAAAACTAGACATAGTCAACGACTTTCTCAGGGTTAGGATTACATATAAATATATTTTCACCTCCGAGAAACACGAATGACTATTTTTATAATAACCATTATTAAAATAATCATTATAGTATAGCATCAAAATAAGTTAGAAGTAAAGGCAGCTGATTGGTCAATAATATTCGAGCAAAAAAGGTATTTTCGCAACAAAGGCCAAAAGACACTCTAAAAAAAAGTTTCTGAAAAGTTTCAAGTTAATATTCACGCTTTTGTTATGCATTCGTATTTTACAGCAACTTGGGTAATTTTTGGAATATTGCCCCACATACCCACGTATTCACCTTGAATCACAATTGCGCCTTTTATTCCTGGAATCCCTTTTACTGAGTTAAAAGAAGCCTTTACAGATTCTTTTCCGATACCTACTTCATTTCCAAGTGATGTTGCAGCTGCATCAGCCAGAGAAACATTATCTGAGAACACTGAAGCGGCATCTGCCGCTCCAAAACTTATTGAGGGACCAACTGTCCCTGCTGAAGTGCATACACCTGTTATTGAGTTGCGTGGCTTGAGAACCAGTCCCAAGTTTTTGATAGGGGATTGCCCTGAGTAGATCCCAATAACGATAGGTTGATCGTTAATTAGTGCTATATCACCCCCATTATCAACGATGGCATACTTTGCTCCGGCTTCTACCATAGCTTCCACTGCAAGGGCAGAAATTGTGCCTGCAACTGCACTCATTGGCCCTACCCCCATCATATTCCCAGCTTTTACCATTCTCTTAACAACTTCAGGTGCAATTTTTGGGCATTCATAGGGCTCAAGGGTAAACTGAAAATAAGAGTCAGAAAGGATGTAAGTTTCGAGGGCTGCCCTGTGGGTTCTAATCGACTTTTTTGCGACTTCTATATGAGCTGGGTTGTTTGCAGCTATCGTAACTATGGTTTCCTTAAGTTGGAAGTGTTCTTTAATTGGGATTTTTCCGTAGACTTTGGTTTGTTTTAATGGATCCAACATTTTGATGCACTTAATAAGTTATTGCTTAATAAAGGGATGCTTTCTTATCTGGGTCAGAAAAAAAATAAAGCTTTTGTGGTACTAACCATTCCCTTTGCAAACAACTGCTTATATTCACTACATAGCTCGGAGTACAAATGATTTATTTAAAATCAAGTATTTTTATTTTCTCATAAGCTTCTTTTTCTTCCTAGTTTCCCTTATTTTCAACTTAGTTTTTAATTACATTTAAAGTTGTATCATAATCCACATTTCAATATGACCCTTATCACTCCACAGCTCGCTAACCATAACTGCTTTTTAATTTCAAGTTATTCTCTGAAGATTCTTCTTGCTGTGATACTTTTCATAATCTTAATCACTTTTGAAGTATAATTTTTTTGGTTCGGCACCAATGGAAAGATGTAAATAATCATCATCATTACCAATTGCATCGAATTAAAAACAATGCCTTTTACCAATTTCAATGCATATATATATTAAATAGTTGACAATGTAAGTATCTAAAAAAATACAAAAAAGTTTATCTGTCCCAAAGAAAAACAAAATTTCTACGGTACAAGAATTTTCATTTTAAAAGAAATTAAAATTTGAGGGTAGTTTAGAGATACTTTGTGATCTCGGAAAAATCTATCCTAGCAGTTGAATCCAAAGAAACCGGAGTTATTGAGACGTGCCCTTTTTGCATTATTGAGTGCACATCTGTCCCTTCTTTCTCTTTCTTGATCATTTTTCCGGCAATCCAGTAATAGGGTCTGCCTCTCGGATCATGACGTTCTTCGACATCAGTTTTAAAAACTTTCCGCGCAAGGCGAGTGATCTCTATCGGCGTATTTTCTTCGGCATGATTGGGAATATTGATGTTCAGGA
Organism: Methanosarcina sp.; assembly: GCA_003157235.1. Lineage (GTDB taxonomy): Archaea > Halobacteriota > Methanosarcinia > Methanosarcinales > Methanosarcinaceae > Methanosarcina. The sequence continues at coordinate 5,437 of PMJC01000331.1, read as the reverse complement.
GGTCCACATTTTCCGGCATCCCATGCTTTAGGACATTTAGGGCAATCCTGTTCACGACTTTTATCCCGGTTTCGAAGCGCTCTCTGTGATAGTCTCTAGGATCATCGAATTTCTGTCCTTCATCAAGCACTTGGATGGAGGCTGCAATTGCAGGAATGCCGTAACTTGCAGCTTCCAAAGCTCCTCCGATTGTCCCTGAGGTAGTAATCGTATCCGTACTTATGTTTTCTCCAATGTTAAAGCCGGAGAGCACCAAGTCAGGCATTTCCTTGAGAATCGTGAAGATACCCAGAATTACAGAGTCTGTAGGAGTTCCACTCACAGCATATGCAGGTATACCTCCTACATCTGTTTTTGTGATTCGAAGGGGCTCAAAGATAGAAATCGAACGTCCGACCCCGCTCTGCTGGACAGCAGGAGCCGAAATTGTAACTTCTCCAAGATCCGAAACGCTATCAAAAGCAGCTTTAAGGCCTGTGGAATATACACCGTCATCATTGGTAATCAGAATTTTTTGGGCCATCAGCTTTTCCATAAGTTGCCGTATAATTTAAAATTAATGGAAATCTGCGCTGCTTAAAAAAAAGCTGTGAGAAACTTCGAGCCTAGAATAGAAAAGTGAAAATGATTTTAGGTGAAGAACCAACTAAATTTATCAGAGTGTTGAAAAAATTGTTTTTAGATATATTCTGAATTAGTGTACTCAAAAAAGAGTTTTAATATAAATTTAAGGACTACGAATCCAATTTCAACATTGTGATAATTTTGGATCAGGAAAAAGAATACATTTTATTCCAATCTAATGCACCGCAGTTTGCTGCAGTGATGAAGGCTTCCCCTAAACCATTATTTACTAACTGATTTATAAATAAGCTACCTGTGAACTATAAAATAGAACTACGTCCTGCAAACCACTGTGTTTATAAAATAGGTGGGATTTAGATAAAATTCTCATTTTCAAGAATAATCTGTATAATAAGTTATAAGCATATGACGAAATTCAGTCGTTTATCGAAATCTTCTAAGATATCACATGGTTTTTTTATAAAGTATCGTAGAATATTATTTTGAATAATTACATCATCAATTATTTGAAATATATATGCTTTGAAATTTGGAAAGATACTGTTTTTGAGTTTGATGCAATCATTATGATGATAATATACATTTTTTCTTTGGTGTTGAACAAAAACATTCTCCTTTAAGAGTGATACATTTATATAAAGAGTATCACAGCAAGAAATTAAAAAATGTAATAAATGAACAAATTTTTAGTGAATGAATTTATAAGAGGCGTATGGCGAGAAGAAGCTTCGAAAGCCTTTAATTTATCCTTCAAGAAGTTATCTACACTTTAAATTCATACGCATACCTTTATTTCCGCCGATTTCTGTGATTTTCTTATTTCGCATTGTAATTTTATAAAAAAGCTATTTTAAGATAATTCAACACAATTATGATAAGTGCTCCGAAAATGCCTCCTATTGCACAGATAAAAACTGCTACCCAGGTGATTGCAATTTCAAGTCCGAGTAAAAATTTTACTGCAATCAGTAATAAAATTCCAAGAACTGCATTTATAGCAAGGCTGGTGGCGGTTTTGAGAGCTTTATATAGTAAGATAGCTACTATAAGTGCCACAATAAATACTAAAATTTCTGTGAACCAAACTGCCATAAATATATATATGAGTATAACTTATTTATAATTATCATTGAGTTTTGTAATGCAGTAAAATTTTCAAATTTTGTGATATCCAATCCTAGACTCTGCAACTTGCTGCGAAGATGGAAACTTCC
>PMJC01000331.1:3033-3530 GCA_003157235.1 Methanosarcina sp. | reverse complement strand
GTGAAACCTTTTCCCTGATTCCCACTCTTTTTGTGTTGCATATCTCCGTCCCTTAGATAGGTATCGATTGCATTCCTGTATGCACGGGTTACTTCCCTTGTTTCTTCATCATTTTTCATTTCGAGAATCCCTATCCTAAGACTTAAGACTCCGCTTTCAAGAAGCATAGGAACATATTCAAGCATGCAGANNGTTTGCCAATCAGCCCTCCCACAAGGCAGTGTTCAGATTCCATTAATTCCAGCTTCCCGTGGACGATACATTCCGCAGGCCCGCAAGAAGCAATTTCTTTTAGTTCTTCAAGCGTCAGTTCCGGAGAAATTACAACCATTTGAGCTCCGTACTGCAAAAAATACGAAAAAGTAAAGCTGTTAAGTATATTTAAAGAACTGTCTACAATAAAAGGGATATTCTCTACTTTTGCGAGGTTTAAGGTCCCAAGATTTGATACAATAACGCCATCAGCTCCTATCTTTTTGGCAAGAAATATGATTTTT
>PMJC01000331.1:0-3023 GCA_003157235.1 Methanosarcina sp. | reverse complement strand
CCCTTCTTCGAAATAAATACAATCTGCTCCTCCTGTAATCGCTCCTTCGAGCCCTTTTAAGGAATATACGGAAACCGAGAGCATAGGATGTACAGGAAAGTTTTTCGTGGTGAGATACTCTCCTTCCCTTCTCATTTTTTCAACTGGATCAGGGAATTTCAGATAATGAAGAGATTTTCGCTTCCACTTTGATATCCGTAGATTTTCTAGCTGTAAGATTACTTTTGTCCTCAGGTCGTTCAACTGGCCCACAGGGACAAAAACATCACCTTCCAAATTCACATTAAGCTCAGTTGCCTCAAATAGTGTATTTCCAAGCTTTGATAGCTGTTTTTTGATCTGAGCTGTTGAAATGGGGTACTTCTCTGCCTTCTCAACAAGGTATTCGGATTCGATTGTTATTGTGTTTGAATCCCTATCCTTTATCACAAGTCTGATAGGTCTTCCTACTTTAACGGTTAAGGTAATAGATACAAGAATCTTAGGCCTCAAAGTTTCGGATTCGCTTTCTCTTTTAAGGGACTCCATAAGCTTCTTATCCTGTGTCCTGTATATCGTACTTCCTGATGGCACCCTTGAATCAAAGGGAAGCTTTACTAGATCTCCTTTTTCTGCACTGTATACAAGACCCTTCTCGGTACGCATTGAATATATGATTTTTCCTTTACCTTCTGACACGGTATCGGCGTTTTTGACCATTATCCCATCACCAACCTGGAGAAAGTGCGAAAGCTTTACAAGAATTTGATTTGAACTATGATCATACCCCACGACAGTGCCTGCTGGAATTCCACGATTATGTGGATTCTTCCTACTCATGAGTTTTCCGTGTGGAGTTTCGAATAAATAGCCAGAAGTAAAACTTCTATTAAAGATCTGGGTAAGCATTTCCTGTTCTTCTTCAGAAACATAATATGCTGCAGGATTTTCAGCATACCTGTCAAGAAGGCGGCGATAGACCCTGACAACACCTGCAACATATTCAGATCTCTTCATTCTGCCCTCTATTTTAAAGAACTCAATCCCTGCTTCTATAAGAGCTCCCAGATCTGAACTTGTGTTAAGGTCCTTTGGACTTAAGAGATAATCTCCGGTTGTTATGATATGTTTTCCATTGCAGTACAGCCTATACTTTTTTCGGCATGGCTGGGCACAATATCCTCTGTTTCCACTTCTTCCACCTATAAGACTACTCAGAAGACACTGACCAGAATAGGAAATGCATAGAGCTCCATGGATAAAAATTTCAATATCAACTCCGCTTTTTTCTTTTATCCGTTTTATATCTTCAAGGGAGGATTCCCTAGAGAGCACAACTCTTTTGATTCCTAATTTTTTTACAAATTCAACTCCTTCACTGTTATGCAGAGTCATCTGTGTGCTCGCATGCAGCGGAAGATCTGGCAAATATTTTCTAACAAGGGAAATCAACCCAAGGTCCTGGATAATAATTGCATCTGCTCCCATTTCTCTCAGCCGAGAAAGCAGTTTGAGGGCGCTATTAACTTCTTCATCCTTAAGCAGAGTATTTCCAGTGAAGTATACCTTTACGCCTCTGAGATGGGCATAATCAATTGCTTCTTCCTGCTCTTTTTCTGAAAAATTCGATGCATACCCCCGGGCACTAAAAACCTGAGCTCCAAGGTACACGGCATCTGCTCCATTTACTATGGCTGCGATAAGGGCTCTCATGCCTCCAGCTGGAGCCAGAAGTTCCGGTTTTTCAGATTTCATCAAATGGGATTACAGACTCTGCACTAATTAAACTTTAGCATCCTTAAACTTTGCAAATTTACCTAAAAATAGTTTTTACTGACATCAGCTAGCTGAAATAAGGATTTAAAAAAAAGAAATTGTGTGCTTCTAACCTACCCTAAAGAATGAGTATGCTTCAAGCCTCTAGCTCTTTTTTGAAACTCAGAAATCATCGATTCTTTTTTGACCAGATCTCTTCAATTTAGATGATTTAAACTTTGCTTTCGAATTCCTCTAAGCTTCCTAAATATAGTGTTTTATTGTGGCAACTGTCACATTTTTAAAGAAATCATAAAATATCTTTGATATTTCTAAGCAAATGCTGTTTTTCAAAATGTTGTTTACACTTATGTTATTTTCTAAAAGAAGGAATCCTCTATCATTAATGATTGATGTCTTTATGATTCAACTTTCAGTTTAATGAATGCTACATTTTTATGCATTGAAGCGTATCTTCCTTTAATTCAGTTCTTTTTCCCATAATAGTAGTAGTCATTCTTCTGTTTGCAATACTTACAATAACTACCAAGGGTTAAAACAAAACTCATTTAGGACTCAGTTCTCATAGAGTCCTCAGCTACTGCACCTCAATTATTTATCCTCTATAATGCCCACTTTTCTCTCAGAGCTAGAATTACCATAGGCTGGATAATCTACCTTGAGTATTTCTTCTTTAGAATTACATTGAAATTTTGGTTGTTTCCTTAAATTCAATAGATTTTGCGTCAAATCGAGGTATTCCTTTAGTGATGCAAAAGATTACATGTACTTGAAGCACTGTACTTGCCTGTCATCTTGGGGATTCTGCTTTTCATCACTCTATTTAAATTTTATTGATAAATATATATCATGTGGGATCCTCAATATTTTTGATTATTCCAGAAGAAATGAAGATACCTTGTCAGATTCTGATGTGAGATGTTCTGTTGAATAAATAATGTAACAAGAGACCATTCAAAAATCTCTCCAGGAAAGATAAAAACATTTGATTTTGAAGAATTCCTTTTATACTTAGAGTACCACCAAAACGTTCATTTTAATGAAGTTAGGTGTCTCACCCCTAATTTTATGAAATATCTCTAGTGACTTTTTTTGTGTATTATCTCCGAAGATCACAGAAGCATTAAGACCCTTATATAAACAGCATACACAAGCTATTATCATTGACAGTTTTTGTCATCATCACTTAAATACTTCCATTCCACTCAAGATTGTGAGCATTTCACAATTAAATCCAAAGGCCTGGAACTGCACCAACGGCTGAAACT
>PMJC01000138.1 GCA_003157235.1 Methanosarcina sp. | reverse complement strand
TTCCTTTTAAAGCTCTTTTAATGGCATTCTTTACATAGCCTTTGTCCTCTGGATGCAAATAGCTTATAAAATCTTCGTAACTTACAAATTATTGAGGAGTGCGTCCAAAAATACAGTAAACTTCATCTGACAAAAGTAATCCATTTGTTACAATATCCCAATTCCAATTTCCAAGGTGAGCTATTCTTTGAGCTTCAGAAAGATCCTCCTTATTTTTTTTCAATGATATATAAGCTTCTTCAACTTCATTTGTACGTTTTTTAACTAAGTTTTCTAAATTGTCGAATGTTTCTTTCAACTTAGCTTCTGCTTTTTTTCGCTGTGTAATATCCACGGTTATGGCAACGCCACCGACTACGTTGCTCTCCATGTCGTGGATAGGTGCCCCAGAGATTTCTGTAAACCAACGCCGTCCACTAGGCAGCTAGTACCTCTAGGTCCATGGGTGGAATCAACCTGTTCTCGGCGACGGCTCGCTGCATAGGAAGCTCTACCTCGTCTATCTGCGTACCGTCCCACGAAAAAGCGCACTTGTCGACCAAGTGCCTCGTCGTTTGGCGCAGAGGGTGACAGGTTGTCTTCTAAACTATTCTCTAACTGAGTCAATAATAATGGGTTACCAGTAATAATCTGGCAGGTCAGATCATTTGAGAAGCTGATTCCCACAGGCAACGCTTTCAGAAGTGCTTCTCAATGCTTTTTAGTGTTAAATAACTCCTGCTCATTTCGCTTGCGTTCAGTAATATCACGTGCTGCAGCAAAAACACCAAAAATCTCACCAAATTCGTCCTTGTAAATTGAAGCGTTGTATAAAACAGGTGTAATTTTTCCACTCTTGTGCTGAATTTCAAGCTCATAGTTCAACACAAATCCTTCCTTGAACACTTCTTGATACCCTTTCTCGGCTTTCTCAGGCTCAGTGAAATAGTTCGTAAAGTCAGTGTCAATGAGTTCACCCCTTAAATAACCAGTGACCTTTTCTGTAGCTTCATTTACATCAGTAATTTTACCATCATGCCCAATGGTTACTAAAGGATCCAAGCTAGCTTCAATTAAACTGCGATTGTAAATATTTGATAATCTAACAATTTCTTCTGCTTTTTTGCGCTCAGTGATATCCTGGATATGAGCGACCGTATAGATCATGCAGCCTTTAGAATCAAATACGGGGGAAGAACTCACTTCGCACCAAATAATTTGTCCATCCTTATTTGAGATACCGCTTCTCAAGCCACAACAACGGCTTCTCCTTATTAACGACTGCCTTGTGAGCCAATGAGCTTGTAGACACATCGTCCGGGCTGGTAAAATCAAGAAATGAACGGCCTTTAAGTTAATAGTCTTTGAACCCAATCAATCGACAGAAAGCATCATTAACTCTCAAGAGTAGATTATCTGGAGTAACTAATGCCATACCGACTGCACTTTCATCAAAAGCTGAACGGAATCTCTCCTCGCTCTCCTGCAATGCCTTTTCAGCTTGTTTGCATTCATTGATATCACGAGCAACATGGATACATCCAATAAGTTTCCCGTCATAATCATGCAATGGTGAGACACTTACTATGAAATAGCCGCCCAATGCTTCTTAGTGAACTTTATTAATATGCTCAAGCTTATCCTTAAGCAACCGTCGGTATGGACAAAAAGAGGGGGTATCTGCCCCATATACAACATTATAACAGGTTAATCTTACACACTCTTCTGGTATCATCCCCAATCTTGTCGCCATTGCCTTGTTTACGCGAACAAATCGATATTTGTCGTCGACTATGGCTATCAGGTCTGAGATAGAATCAAAGGTATTTTCCCAATCTTTTATAGATCTCAAAGCTGCTTCTTCAGCTTTCATTCACTAAATATTATTTATGTTACACCATTTTTCGTCCTTTTTGACCAAAGAAAATTGATGGTAGGAGGATACTTCAATAATCTCGGTTGCGTTGCATCTATCCAGAAGATAGGTATAAAAAATTATCCTCTGTTTACCGGTATATCGATCTATTTTTTCCCATATTTAATGAAATCATTCCAATTTTTGTTCCTCATCCAAAAAGCGTTTATGCTCAACCTCAAGCCATCATATCCAGTAGCGAGGATCGGATCGATTTTCTCAAACCATCCATTCAAGATTTTCTTAGTATCTAAAACACCATTTTTTACATAAGTGTAAGGAATAATTTCTATTTGTCCATTTTCCAGATAAGTATTCAAATAAGGAATAGTCTTTCTCAGGGCTCTTTTTGCCTCTTCCACACCGAAAGGTTCTGATGTGATCCATATACAAAGCTCATTATTTTCCAGCCCTATTTTGAAATAGGGGACCAAGTTTTCCATCAAATCTTCTTATGTTTGATAAAACTGGCAAAAGTGTGTTTCCCATGGAACGTTTCCAACAATATCAATGCCAGATTTTCTTACGTTTTTATTCATCTCACACTGACTCCAATTAACGTCATAGTAGCTGATAGAAGCTTGAAAATCATTTTTTTAGATTTGTTCAAAGAACTAAGGACACTATAACAATATATAAAAATTTTTATTTTAATCCCATGGTGTTGATAATAACGATTGTCCGACGATTAAAACCTGGGATTTAGCCAAGCATCATTTGGATTGTTTTTTAGGAAAAAACTCAATCTTAAAGTTCTGAAATCCCCGAAAATAATGAAAGCATCACTAATATAAAATTATTATTTGATTTTAAAACATTTTTTGAGGGAGTAAGTTTTATTTAAAAACTATTGTTTTTGTATAATTAATTNNTAATTGTACATTGTAGCTTAAAGCCAATAGATATAGAATGAGGGATGAACGATCGGATGCATAAGTATTGGAGTGATTGTGAGAATTTCGATAAACATTCAATTATATAGGCAATAAACCAAAAATTAGGGTTTATCAAAATTCTCTATGGTATAAATTATACATATAAGACATGTGATATATAAATTAAAATATACCAAATTAAAGTATATTAATTCTTAGTATATTCAGCTAAATCATATTACATCAGATCAGCACATACTAATATTCATTTAAATGAATGAAAGTGAAGCAAAAAATGTTAAAACAAATGAAAAAAAACTGGTTATTTTGCTAGCAG
>PMJC01000095.1 GCA_003157235.1 Methanosarcina sp. | reverse complement strand
ATCCATTCTTTGCTAACTCCTTCAGGAAGGGGATAGCTTCCGACATCATCGTAAATGATTTCTTCCATATCTTCTTAGTAGACCTCTGACAATTTAGCATTATTGAAAGACAGAAAATTTACGAAAAAAATAGAACACAAAGCTCTGAAAAACTTTATTTTTAAGTAAAAATTTTTTATTAACTTACTTATTCATTCACTTACTCAGTAATTAAAATTATTCTCGTAATTCTTTATTCTCGGCATTGAATTCATTGATACCTTTTGCGGTATTCTCAAGCAGCTTGAAAGCAAGATCTTGATCCGGCCAGAAAGCAAGTCCGCAGTCTGGACTTGCATATTTTATGCGGTCCCCGAGGACAGAANNATTTTTTGCATGTATTCCTTATCTTTCCAGGCATTAACTCCATATGTTTCATTGATAATACCTATAAGGCTTGAAATATCGGTTCGCGATACTCCAAGCCTGATATGAGTATTCGAATCTTCCAGCACTTTTCTATTAAGGATGTCCATGTAAGAAGGAGTTGCTGCGTACTCAAACCCGATGACATTGATAGGAGTCTCACATACAATTTCATACTTCAATGGAGAATGAAGGTGAATTTCCATATCAGATCCCTGTTGCCTAGCATAAGTGGAAACTAGGGTGAGAGCAGAAATAATATCAGAGTCAGAAAACTGGATCTTATCGTTAATTCCAAGGCTGGGTTCATCCAGGGCTATAACTTTGATTTTGAAATTCTTCGCAGCTTTGAAAGATTGCTTTATGAAATTCTCAATATCGAGTGCCAAGATATGATATGCGTCCACAAAAGCCGTTGTCCCGAATGCCTGAAGATATAGATCTGTGGGACCTGCAACACAAACTCGAACTTCAAGAGTTTTTCCTGTCTCTTCCCTGTATTGCTTTGCAACCTCGTCAATTATCTCAAGTTCAAAAATTTTTGCATTATTTTCTTTCAATACATAAGGTTCATAGCAGTTCTTTACGTCTTTGATGATATCCAGAAACTGTCCAATTTTGTCTCTGAACTGGGGATAAGTGGGGACGTGTACTCCCACATCAATTTTCCTAAGGAAAGCTCCCTTTATCATTGAAAAGAGTTTTTCGTCTTCATTTCGATTTTCCGCTGCAGCCTTTACCCACTCCCTTGTAAAACCCTCAGGTGTCGGAAGGCTCCCTCCATCGATAAAAATGATATCTTGCATACCTATTATGTAGGACAGATGAAGTATTATAATTATTCCAGTAAAATACCTCACATCTTGCTGCTGGGACGGAAATTTCCTCGAAAACCGCTATTAATTAACTTTTTTTATATTTTAAGCTGTTTTTGCAATATAAAATGAACAAAGTCATATGAACCATTGTGTATGTAGCATAAGATATCAAATTGTTTTTTTGTATGAATTCTCATAAAAAATTTCATTTGAATAATTATATAATCAACTATTTGAAATATATAGCTTTGAAATTGATAACAGGCACCATTTTTTTGTTTTATGAAATCGGCATTGATGGTAATTATTTACATTTTTTCTTTTATGCTGAACAAAAATATTTTTCTTCAAGAGGAATGTAGATTATAAAAAGTATCACAACAAGAAAAAATTTTCAACAAAATGCGAGGGGTGCGATTCGAACGCACGAATTCCTACGAAAATGGGTCCTAAACCCATCGCCTTTGACCAAGCTGGGCAACCCTCGCACTCATGTTCTGTTTTGTTTAACATAAATAAGAAAAGAAAAAATTATATTTTCATTAAAGGATTAAATGCGCCGACCGGGATTCGAACCCGGGTTTTGGGCTTGGAAGGCCCAAGTCATAGCCGCTAGACTATCAACGCGTATTGCAACAACTCTAGAGGTATTTGATACATATAATATTTTCGCTTAATATCTTTTGTTTTGATTTTCTCCACACTGTCATAATTTTTTAAAATGTTTTTTGTTTTTTTTCTTTTGCATATCAGGATCTGAATAGATAAAGATAACATCCTGAATAAGTCCCTTTTTTTATTTTCAAACAAAGGTAATCATATTGGCTTTGTAACGATCCTCATATTTCTTCTTCTTATACAGTTACCAATAATTCTTTTTCTTAATGAGCAAACTATGGTACTGTCTAGCGTATACTTAGGAAAACCAAAAAATTTCCTGAAAGAAGTCAAATCAATACATTGCTTCTCAAGTTAAGATTCGGAAAAGTCCGTAATATTGCTTTAAAACAAGCATTTTAAAAATAACGATTACTTCAGTTTCAAGATTAATTCATAATACTGCTTTGTTAAAATATATCGATTCAAAAATGATACGAAAAGATTTTCAAGCAATTAAGGAATCAATTTCGCAAGTTTGTCTCCAACTGACTGAAGATACTTGTATTCACCTTTAAGAGCAAAATCAGTAAAAGTTTTCATGAGTAAAAANNTATGGAGTATTTGATTGGAATAAAGGAAAATGAAAAGAATTAAAGAATAGAGGGATTTTTTTTAATAAGGCCCCTGTGTTTCCACTGGAATGTTTTTAAACCCCCCGGACCCCACTGTTTCCACTGTAAAGTAATTACAGTTGCGTATCACAAAAATAGTGTTATATTTTAAAGTAACAAAATAATGATGTAATTATTGAATTTATAGTATATATAATTATAGTCTTTAATATTAATCCAATTTGTTATAGTTTAGAATGATTATTTTTATTAATTTACAATTTATTTCAAATATTTTGTTTTATTTTAGCATTTAGGATATTTAATTTTTTATAATTTAANNGTTATGATCTGATATTGTCACTACATTGAAAGTCCATTTCCCTCCTAAAATTTCGTTCAAACATCTCCAGTAGAAACAGAAGGGTCTCTCTCTTTTAACATGTTCTTTTAGATACATTATCTATTGTCCCTGTTTTTCATGCAAGTTACAATCAGTGAATATAAATATATGTCCAATNNGTGTAGAAGTCCGTTTAAAAAACTTACTTTTTCATCTAGATTTATCCTAATATAATATATTTTATGAATTTAATAGATATTATACATTTCTTTTACCACCATCAAATAGTTTCAAAGTTATATTCCATAAGTATTTTAAATAAAACTGNNACTAACTTGGGTGACTTTGGACTTTTTGCAGGAGCTCACAGGCTGGAAAAAGAGGTTATCAGGATGTTGGGAGAACTTCTTCATGCTCAGTCTTTTGATATCTTTTCCGGAGAATTTTGTGAGAATTCAGTTAGCGGTTACCTTACAACTGGTGGTACCGAGTCCAATATCCAGGCTGTTAGGGGAATGAAAAACTTTGTAATTGCAAGAAAGAAAAAATTAGGTGATACTCCCAATATAGTAGTTCCAGAATCGGCTCATTTCTCATTTGATAAGGTTGCCAATATGATGGGTATTGAAGTTAGAAGGGCTCTTTTGGATTCCGAGTTTAAAGTGGATACTGCCTGTGTTGAAGGCCTGATAGATAATAGTACCATAGGACTTGTAGGCATAGCGGGGAGCACGGAATTTGGCCAGGTAGATCCTATAGAGAAATTAGCAAAACTTGCCCTTGAACATGAGCTTTTCCTTCATGTTGATGCAGCTTTTGGGGGCTTTGTGATCCCATTCCTTGAAAAATCATATCCTTTTGATTTCAAAATCCCTGGAGTAACTTCTATTGCAATAGATCCCCATAAAATGGGTCTTTCTACGATTCCATCAGGTGCTCTCTTGTTCAAGTCTCCTTCTTTCTTGGATTCTCTTAAAGTAAANNGGAGTGGGGCTTCAGCTGCTGCCACTTACGCTGTCATGAAATATTTAGGTCGCGAAGGTTACGTAAAAAATGTTCAGTACTGCATAAAACTTACAACAAAAATTACTAATGAAGTGAGAAAACTTGGTTTCGAACCCCTTATTGAGCCTACAATGAACGTAGTTGCCTTTAAAATTTCGGATCCTGACCGTGTCCGCGAGCAGCTCCTCAGGAAATTTGGCTGGAATGTCTCAATAACCCGTACTCCCAGGTCTCTCCGATTGGTACTCATGCCTCATAGCACGGTCCAAGATATCGAAGAATTTATTAAGGATCTAAAAAAGGTGACATCAGAACTTTAAAATCTCAATCTTGATTTTTTTTAATTTTTTCTGGTTCTTCTCTAAATTTAAAAAATAATGAAATTCGGTAGTGTCCAGAATTTGCTTAAAACAAAGAGCTTAGAACTTTCTCAACATTTATTCTCAAAGGCAGGAAATATACTTTTTTTTAGAATTGGTAAATTATTTACAGACACGATCTGATTCACTTATCACTTTTAGCTTGCATTGTAAAATTAATTTATATTTGCAGATTTTTGAATCCACTTTTATTCAAAATTATACTATTTTGAAAATTTTTATCCCATAATTTTTGTTTTTTTCTATTTCCGTCTTAGTCAATACTTTTAATATTTTCAATGTCATGAATTTTTCCTGTCAAAGTTACACACTTGTTAGTAACCAAAACAAGAATCTAGTTTTTCTAACAAAAAGTTGTTCTGGATATTTCAATCAGCTTACTTTTTCCATCGTCTCAGTTAATTATTTTGATTTAAGATTTTTGCAGTTTTCCAAGTATCTATTCTTGGTAGTTTCCTGAATTATTGATCAATTACGGAAAGGTGAGTATAACCACATTATTTTAGGAAAAATATATACAAACTTCCATAATCACGATTTTCGATAAATCAAACCCATTATCAATTCTTTTTAATGGATNNAAATAGCTAAAGATGGGATTAATTTTCATTTGGAATTAGTGGAAGGTATCAAATTTAGGATGTAATGTTGAAGAGTATTAATTTTATATAATTTCTTCTCCTGCTTCTATTGTCCTTATTCGAACGTTCTTGAGGAATTTATTTGCTATTTTTCCCAGATAATATAGCTCTTCCCTTTCTAAAATTCGTGTTTTCCTGAGATTTTCCTGAAGACTGTATTCCGGAATTCCCTGTTGCAGTACATAGATGACTTCCTTATTTTTTACGTGTCCCAAAATCCAGGCAGATATGCTGGAGATTTCCTCTTTGCTTCCAATAAAATCTCTGATTACAGTTGTACGGAGTTCCAGTTCCATGCTGCATGAATCCGCGATTTCAATCGATTCTATGACAGCTGTAGTTATCTCTCTAGGAGTTTTTTTAACGGTTTTGTATTTTTTCCAGCCTGTGACTTTTCCATAAAGCTCTGGATCATCCGGGGGAGCTTTTACATCTATGAAAAACTTATCAACCAATTTTCTCTTAATCAGTTCTTGTTCTATTTCCGGGTAGCAACCGTTTGTGTGAATTCCGACTAAGAGCCCGAATTCTTTTGCAAACTCTGCGAGTGGCAAAATTGCTGCCTGCATCAGAGGTTCCCCTCCTGAAAAAACAACTGCACTCACGAAGTTCCTCGATTTTTTAATCCGCTCTTTTACGAAGTCAAATTCCACAAGGTCAGGTTCTTCTAGATAGGGATGGTTCTGGCAGTAGGGGCAGCGAAGAGGACATCCCCGAAAAAAGATGGTTATTGCAGCTTTTCCTCTCCAGTCCAGGGTTGAAAGGGAAACTGCATCTGCATAGTTTACTTTCATGACAGTTATAACTTCTAACACTATTGAGTATAAAATGCTGGAGAAAACGTTACTTAGTTACCTTTTATACTGTATCTTTTTCTGTCAAGGAGCTCCTGGCGCTTGCCTCTGTTCCAGCCCTCTACTGACTGGAGATAGCCTGTAATTCTTGAGAGGTGTTGCACGTTTTCAGACCTACATTTTGGACATTTGTTTAGAAGGCCGGGTGCTACATATCCCTCGTCAGTGCACACAGTCATGTCTCTTGTAAAAGCAAAGTAACCCGTTTGTGTATTTTTTGCTATATGCATGGCAAGCTCCTGCAGGCCCTCAGGATCTGGCTTTCCTTCTCCAAGCCAGATGTGCATTATATTTCCGCCATCCACGATCGGAAAGAAAGTATGCTCGTACGTTATCCTGTCAGTCAGGGAGATATCGGCCCCAGGAGGAATGTGAGTCCCATTGGTATAGTAAATAGGTAGGTCATGGGCCTCATTTAATTCTCTCTTTGCAGTTTTAAGGTCTCCTTTAATTGTTTGTTCTGCTTTTTCAGCATATTCACTATGCAGGAGGTCTGAGACTGCAAAGCGCTGGGCTGTTGTTTCTGCCGGCGTTCTTGCAAGAGCTATTTCCATATCGTTTTCCTTCGAGAGCTTTTGTGCGTGCATTTTCATTTCGAACATAGCCCTGATGGCAAGCTTATACGCAACAGGAGATTCATGGATCTGGTAATTTGTGTGGTATTGTACCATCTCATTAATTCCTATTATTCCAATAGTATACACTAGGCTATCAAAATCAACAGCTGTTGCCCCATTTTCCCCAGTTTTCGGGTCCTTTGGACGCTGAGCTGCAAAGGGAATTCTGTTTTTCTTGATCAGGCTGTTCATCCATTTTTGCTTGATCTTGAAAACTTCCATTCCCTTGTTCATGAGGGTCTTAAGTTCATTGAAAAGTTTTTCATCATTATGTTCAGCTCTATATGCTGCTCTGGGACAGTTTAAGGACAAGACCATCCACGAACCCATTGAAAAGTGTTTTCCATCTCTAAAATGGAGTTTGTCCTCAAAATCTTTATCATCTGTAGGATTTACAGAAAATTGATAGGCACAGCATTGATAACATGAGATCCCTTCTCCTGCTCCTCTGTAAGCGGGAAGCTGGTTATCAAAGTATGGGGTTCCAAATTTGGCAGCCAGTTCGAAGCTCATTCTGTAAAGCTCCTTATAAGTAGGAAGATTAAGATGAGTCTTATTGAATTTTTCATCTTCTTCCATAAAATCAGGCTCTATGGAGATCTCTGGCTTCGGAAAGCTGAAAGGTTTTCCCCAGGCATCTCCTTCAAGCATAACATCCATCAGAGCTTTGAACCCAAGACGAACTTCTTTTTCGAATTCTCCATAGGTTCTAAGGGGAGCCTGTTTGCCATCCCAGACCTTACCCATAGCAACAATTGGAATATTTTTCCAGAGCTTCGGAACACCTGGGGAAAGTTGCACGGATGAAAAGACAGTCTGGCCACCTCTTGCACACATCATCTGCATCATTTCATAGACGAACAT
>PMJC01000327.1 GCA_003157235.1 Methanosarcina sp. | reverse complement strand
TTGTTTGTATTTATGGGAAGTTGATTATATAAAGTTAACTATATATTTGCGGATGAAAGATACAGCTATGTTGGGCATCATCGTTTAAAAAGGCGAAAATAAGTAATTTTGGTCTTGAGATCATCCAGCCTGAGCTAGTGAAGTACTAAAATCTGAAAAATGAGTGTATTTTTCATCTTTTGGAATAATGTAAAGAGAGTCTAATGTTCACCATTTTCAATAATTTATGAACAAAAACCCAATTTATTGCCCATGAAAATGATTAACTATTCTCAATATATTCGATTATCTTTTATATTAATGAGCTAATCCTAAAACTGGTGGTCTATCAATAATTAGGTGACGCTTACTCAAAAAAGTCACATCCTCTACCTCTACATTCAATTTTATATGAGACGTCGTCTTTGGTTTTCAACATGCAGGTTAGGTTAGAAATGAGAGTAAGTTTTTACAAAATAAATTCTTCGATGAAAATATCAACTAGCTTATTGAACACGATCCTCGTCACCAAAAATTCAAAATTTGCTTTTAGAATCTTGCATTGTAAGTGACTAATAAAGTTTTTAATTATGACAGAGATCCTAATAATTCTTAGCGATTAGAAACAGAATGGCTTTTTGGATGAACTCAATCATATTGCTTCTGGCAGATTCCACATTAAAATTGGTCACAACGGCAAAAAAATCTAGATTCAATAGTCAAAAAGACTTGTCTGACCTTTTCTTTTCAGAAGATAACTTATCCTAACTCCCACACGTCGGAACTTGACGTGACTTTCCAAAAGTAACTCACTCATGATTTCGTGGGTCATTTCGACAAGGACTTCTTTGGAATGGACATGGTGATTTAATGTGCGGCTTTTAGTATACATTCGAAAGTTTGAATTTATGACCATAACGGTTACAGTCCTGAAGGAGAGTTCCATTGAATCGAGTTTGGAGATTAAATCCTCAACTAATTTATCAAGTAACTGAAAAATAAGCTGAATGTCAAGAGTATCTTCAGATAAAGTTGAAATTCGGCTTATCTGTTCGGAACCATCTCTGTCTTTCAGTGGAGAATCATCGATTCCTGCTGCAGCTTTTTTGAGCCAGATTCCTCGGTTTTTTCCGAATGTGGACATCAGGTGTGTAGCATCATGCTCTGCAAGATCCTTTATCGTAACAATACCCATTTTCTGCAGTTTCCCTGCAGTTACGTCACCAATTCCCCAGAGTTTGGACACTTTAAGAGGCAATAAGAAACTCTCAAGCTCATTGGGACTCACAACAGTGATCCCATCAGGTTTTTTTACAGAGGAGGTCATCTTGGCAATAAGCTTATTTGATCCAATACCTACTGAACATGTCAAATTTTCTTTTTCCTTGATTTCATTCTTGATCAGCATGCCGATTTCAAAGGCGCGGCTAAAATCCCCACCTGTTTTTTCAGTAATTTCCAGGAATGCCTCNNGATGTGTAAAACTCCTTCCTAACAGGCAGGAAGACAGCTTTGGGATTCAGCTTTTTTGCTTTCGAACAAGGAATACCCGATATGATCCCATATTCCCGTGCGACATAGTCACAGGCGCTGACGGCTCCACTTAGCTCGTTTCGTTCTGAGAACATGCAGACTACTATGGCTTTTCCTCGAAGTTCCGGATTTTCCCGCTCCTCTATAGCTGCAAAAAAATAATCCATGTCTACATGGAGAATAACACGTTGCATCGTAGTAAAATAGGGGGGAAGATTTGTATAATTATCTCTCAAGTTTAAAATACAAGAGATTACAAGAAGTATAATTTAATTTAAATAACACTATTAAATTTAAATGTTACTTTAGGATAAATACAATAAATATATCCAAAAAAATTCGTTGAGTTGAACTAAATAAGCTCTCCGAAATAGACTAATTTGACTATATCAACTTTCTCATTGCTTCAGTATTTTCGAATATCTTCAGTTCAGAAACTAGTTCTACAAATCAGAAACACCTCCCAAAAACAATTTAAGGTAATAAAGTCTTTGAATATAACAAAGCAATTAAAATTGATCCGTAGGATTCAATAACTTGGTACAATAAAAGAACTTTATCTAAATAAATTCGATTTGTAGGTCAAATCGTTGCGAAGTTTCATTTATTTTCATCCTTCGTGAGATAAATAGCAACTTTTTGGCTTATTACTATAAACACATGTTTTAATAAAAGTTATTTATTCGACTAACAATCAGGTTAAAATGTCCTAAAATTTCGGCTGAAAAATGAGATAATACATAGATTTTCGCACAAAGAACTGTGCATGTTGGAGCTTAAAATATTTTATGTTGGAATAATTTTTTTTCCGATACTATTTTTCGCATCATTAATTTAAAGCACTGAAGGTCTAAATTATATATGCTAATCTATAGCCAATAGATCACAGAGAACAAGTTACGGATACAAGTGAATCACTTCAATTTTTGAGAAGGATAACATGGAACTAGGATAACATGGAATAAAGTCTTTTGTTGATAACATAGTCATGCCTAGTATTACACCTTTTATTCCGGGTGGAGCTTGGCGGACTGCAACATTTGGAATAGGGCCTATATTAATAAGTTGGGGTGCTTTTCTAGGAAAGTTGATAAACTTTATTATCATCGCATTTGTGGTTTTTATCATAGCACAAAAGTTTTTAAAGGAAGAAAAAGTAGAAAAAAATAACCAAGAAATTTATGGTGCCTTAAATTTGTTAACTCAATCAAATAGTATAGCTTGTTGTGGATGGGAACTTCTCAATAATTAGTATCAACCTATGGATTTATTTTTCAGAGGACTTACACGATTAAACGATAAATCTATAGAGTGGAAACTTCAAGTGTTCGAAAAGTAAATTTAATCACAATTCACATTATATCAAAATCCCTTTCTTGAGGGCGTAAGTCTTAAAATTTTGAAAATATATCTTATTCGTTGCTTATGTTTTTGTAAGTCTGATTATTCCGTAGTTCATAAGAATATACAAGTTTTCACCGATTTATGCCCCATTAAATACAAAAAAAGTATTAAAAAAGCATANNGTTTTTTAATTGCATGTTAATATATACTCTTTTGATGCCCATTAACATTTCGGTTTTATCCAATTACCCCCAAATGCCCTGCTTTTTTGAAAAATTCAATTGAGGCATAAATCTATAAATAATTTTACAAAAGCTAGCCGATTTTCCCATTATCATTGAATGAGAACCTAGCCTTGAGCCTATCAGTAGCCTATCCCTTGTTCATAGTTACAATTATAAGAAAGAGAACCCACATTTGAGCCTAAGATGGCAATTCAATTATTAATTGTTGGACGATTTTAAAAACCAAATTAGAGCAAACTTCTTGCCCAAAATAACGATGCAATCAATGTTCAAAAAAGAATCATGTGGTGTATACTTTCATTTTATTCGAACCTATTATTCGAAAAATTTCATATTTGTTTTTAAGCTCCTACCAGATTGAGAAAAAAATGACATTCTTGTGCACACCCGCAGAAAGTGGATTATATAATTAAAAACAGTATATTTCAAATGAATTTTCATTTTTGTACTCTTAACTCTGGATAGTTGGTTGCAAATTCAAGAGAATGGGGAGAAGAAATTGCAACATTAAATAAAATCTTGAAAAAAGCCCTTAATGCTCTAATTTACTTCATCAGGTGAAGTGATTATATCAACGATACTACATAATTCAGATGATAGTCTTCTAAAATCTTCTGATTATCATGCTAAACTAATAGACTTACTAGGGGATAAACTATCAAGCTACCTATATATGACCTTCAAAAGCAAACTAATTTCCTGCTGGGTAAAGAACTAAGAAGCACGATAGCCATTCCAAGAGCTGTGCCTCGGCACCTAAGGGAAAAAGTAGCTGAAGTTATAACCTCCGAGATTCTCTTTGGCCAAGCTTATGAGATAAAGGATCCTAACAGATTTATCGTGGTTTTCGGATCCTTTTATCCGATCTTCTTCGCCCTGAAAAATTCAAAATCTTGGCCCAAACTCCAAAAAATAGCAAAAAAAAGTAGAGGAGCCGGGATTGCAGGTTTGAAAATTCTTATTCCCTTGATATATGATATAATGGAACTTTTTTTAGAGCCTTCAAACAGATTTTCAAGAGGAAAATATATCAAAGAACTCGAAGCTGGAATGGATGCTATCCTGACAGAGTTTGAAAAGAGTTTGAAAGAAACTCTCATTATGTGGGGAAATAACTCACCTGATGAAGACAAAAAATATCAAGGGATCAGGAATTTTGCAGATCTTGCTTTTCAGGAATCTGTCCTTGAATTTATGCAGAAGAACAATCATTGGATATTTCTGGAAGGAATAATGGAGGGAATTTACAAGATAATGAATGAATTTATCATGGAAATGGAAGAAAACATGGATCTTTTTGATACTCTTGCGCTCCTTTTTCCCGGACGAAATTGGAACTATTCCATAAAAGAGCTCCATAAAGAACCCTTTTACCTGCAGTTTAAAACACTGAAAAGCTATTCAACCTTTTTTGAAAAAAATCCTGATCTGATAAAAATTGTAAATTTCATCGGCAGGCAAGAATTCAACCCATCAAGTGATCATATAGACCTATCTATTTTCGGGAAAAATAGAATACAGACCGTGAATTTCTCCGATTCTATCAACAACCTCCTCCCCATGGAAGCCATAAAGCTTCTGAACCCTTCCCTGAAGCGGAAGTTCTATGCGGATATGCTTGAAGGAAAACTTCTGAGCTACCAGTTACTTGGAAAACACTATACAAGCCCCCCAAGTATAAAGCCCAAAGGTCCTATGATTGTTCTTGTGGATACCTCTGGATCCATGCACGGCGCTCCTCAGACCCTGGCAAAGTCTGTGGTGCTGGCTATGGCCAAGCTAATGCTCTCTCAACAGAGGGATATGAAAGTCATTTTTTTTGCATCTACCAGCCAACACCTGGAAATAGAACTAAGCAGCAGAAAAAAAATGTCTGAGAAATTTCTGAATTTCTTACTTTATACGTTCGGTGGGGGAACGGATTTCAACACTGCGCTTGCATCAGGCCTTAAATCACTCAAGGAAAATGACTTTCAGGGTGCAGATCTGGTTTTCATCACCGATGGAAAGTCAGAGATATCTGACAAACTGTTACTTGCAAGCTGGGAAGAGACAAAAAGGAAGTATAAAGCAAAAGTTTACTCGCTGATTATAGGCGCCAGTGGAGCAGGCGGGCTTTTTAATATTTCGGATTATATTTATCTTGTAGATATTGAACTGGCCTCCGAAGGCACTGTCAGGGTTGTGAGACTGACGGAATACAAATAAGAAAATAGATATCCTAAAAGGTATGCTCTTAATTTACTTGTATATATAAAACTGTAACTATGCAGCCTACATAAAAAATCAGTTGTTTGATATCTTTTTGGATACAATAGATATCTTTGACACTAATTGATAAAAAAATGAAAAATAAGATCAATAGCCAACAATTAAATCAAATAAATTCACCGAAATTTGCTCATTGAATCTTAGTAGAGATAGATATTGATGTTTTTTGCCCAAGTTGAATAGCTACAAAAAATTATGATATTGACACTTTGTTCAAAAGGACCTTCAAAGAATATCAATCAAATATTACATGAAGACCATCTTTTGATGAGGGAGATAAAATAAAGAAGGTCTTGAATTTATATTTTGTTTTATTCTATAGGAGAAACAGATACTATAAATCGTTATTTTTTGTAGTGATATAAAAGGAGATGTGTGAATAAAATAATTTGTCGACTTTCTAGTCTGTCCAATTATTAATTATTTTTCACAAGACTGACCTATTTGTCCATAAGAAGGATCATTTGTGCACTAACAACTAATTCATAGCCTTATAATTTTCAAGATTTTTATTCCAATCGAATACCCCACAGTTTGCCGCTGGGGTGGAAACTTTCTCGATAACTTTTATAACTAATTGATTTATATTTCATGCTACCTTTGAACTATGAAATGGAACTACGTTATCAAAATAATTTTATCTCTAAAAAGAGATCTCACACGATTTTTTTGTTTGTATCAGACTTTTCGCAGATCTCTCCTAAAAAAATAATATTTTTCACAATTTTTCCCATCAAATTTATTCTTGTTTTAAAGATTTTTCTTGCTGTGATACTTTTTGTACTCTGCCTCACTCTTGAAGGAAAATATATTGAGTCATACTAACTAAAAGATGTACATCACCATCATTATCGATTAAATTAAACTCAAAAAAGTATCTTTTATCAATTCCAAAGCATACATATTTCAAATAGTTTAGGATTTCATTACCTATAATAAATTTTTTATGATATTTCATGCAAAAAAACAATCTGATCATTTTTTTATAGACAAGTAGCTCGCATGAAAAGTTCCATATTATAGCACAACTTTAGCTCAAAATACAAGATTACTTGATAAATCCCCTAATTTAGTCATATTCTTATAAATAGTATATAGATGGTTCTTGAAAATCAGAAATCTACCACAAATCAAATAAATCAGTCCATTAATAATGGTTCTCTGGGAAAGCTTCGAAAAATGACAGAGATATTTTGTTCCATTCTGCCTGCATTCAGTTAGCTGCAAAATAATATAAAATCCAATCATTAAACAGTTTACTAACAAAAAGCCTACCATTTACTTCAAATAGAATAAGAGGATTTCGATAAACCCCACATTTCTTAGTATGCTCATAAATGGTATATATATGACTCGTGAAAAATCAGAAGTTTATTGAATTCCTCTAAATTTAGATTCGTTATCACTAAACAGTAGATATTTTAAGAAACTCTTTATTTAGGATGTCCTTCATTAAATGACGGATCTTTTCATTATTAAGTTCCAGTATAACAAATGTTTACATTTTCATGCATTGAAGCAAATTTGCTCTAACCAACACCAATGAAACGCAGAACAAAAAAACAGAAAAATAACACTAAGTGCATTTTTGAAATGAAATCAACCAAACAAAAGTGAATTACAATAACTTTCGATCTTTTAAAATAAAGAATAAGGTTTTTCTATAAAATTGGCTCTATAGGTTAAGATCCATAATTATAGATATACTTCAGGCAACATTATTATATTCTTCCTTAATGTTATACAAATTCTTATGCTACAAAAGCAATTTCGAGTTTCAAGAGTTAATTCGCACATGAATTATATTCATTTCACAATTTCAGTTTAATTCCCTCTATACTTTGAATAGAATTGATAGCTAAACATATTGAATAATTATACACAATTTCAAAGCCTTAATATTCTTCAAAATTGTTGAGTTGGGACATTTGTACCTTCCTTTTGAATCCATAATACAGCAAGGTAAAGCAAATCTCCACCATCCTGAGTGATTGTTATGCTTGAAGATGAATATCAACTTGATTTTTTTAAAAATAATGGATTTATCCGGAAGCAGTGCCACACATGCGGCAAGTTCTTCTGGACACGTGACATTGATCGAAATACATGTGGAGATGCACCCTGTGATCCTTATTCCTTTATAGGAAGTCCTATATTTTCCAGGGAATTCGAGATATCACAGATGCGTGAGTATTATCTCTCCTTCTTTCAGGCCAGAGGGCATAAGAGAATTGATCGCTATCCTGTAATCGCACGCTGGAGGGATGACATTTATCTTACCATTGCATCCATTGCAGACTTCCAACCATTCGTAACATCTGGACAAGTTCTCCCTCCTGCAAACCCTCTCACGATTTCTCAACCCTGCATTCGCCTCAATGATCTAGACTCTGTAGGCAGGAGTGGACGTCATCTTACAAATTTTGAGATGCTGGCGCATCACGCCTTCAATAAAAGAGATCATGAAATCTACTGGAAGGAACGCACCATGGAACTCTGTGACGAGCTCCTGAATTCACTAAACGTAGACCCCTTTGCTGTAACCTACAAAGAAGAACCCTGGGCAGGTGGAGGCAATGCAGGACCCTGTGTGGAAGTCATTGTGAATGGACTTGAGCTTGCTACCCTTGTTTTTATGGATTTGAAGACCGACAAAAAAGGAGATATCCTGATCAAAGGAGAGACCTATTCAAAAATGGATAATTACATTGTGGACACAGGATACGGGCTAGAGCGTTTCGTCTGGGCTTCAAAGGGTTCCCCTACAATCTATGATGCGCTTTTCCCGGTCATAGTGACAGAGCTAATGGGTCTTGCCGGACTTGAACATGAACTAGATGATTCTGGTTATGCGAATATTCTGGCCCAGAATGCACGACTCTCAGGATCTATGGACATCAGTGAGAAAGCAAATCTGTTGGAGCTTCGGAAAACTGTTGCTTCAAGCATCGGAATGACAGTGGATAAACTCTCAGCGATCATGGAACCTGTAGAAAAGGTCTATTCAATAACTGATCACACACGCTGTTTGACTTTCATGCTTGGAGACGGGGTTATCCCCTCAAATACCAAGGCAGGATACTTGGCCCGTCTTGTCCTCAGAAGAACTTTGCGCATGATGAATGATCTTGGCATCAGGACCCCCCTCTCCGAAATTGTAGAAATGCACATAAAGAATATGCCCGAGTACCCTGAGTTCAGAGAAAACTTCCCGTTAATGCAGGAAATACTGGAATTGGAAGAGGAAAAATTCATTTCGACTATGGCAAAGGGACGTAGGATTATTCAGAAACTGGCATCTCACATTAAAAAAAGTGGGAAAAAGATTCCTCTTTCTCATTTAACTGAACTCTACGATTCCCATGGAATCCCTCCAGAGATGGCAAAGGAAGTAGCATCGGAAATAGGAGTGAGAGTAGAATTTCCCGACAACTTCTATTCTATTATTGGAGAAATGCATAACAAGGCAGAAGAAACAGAAGCAGAAGTTATTCCTTTTGCTGATAGACTTAAGCACCTCCCAAAAACAGAGCGCCGCTTCTATGACGAACCTACACGCTTGGAATTCGAAGCTGTCGTCCTTGATGTATTTGACAATCATATCGTATTGGATAACACTTTCTTCTATGCCGAAGGCGGAGGGCAACTTTCAGATATAGGAACAATCACGGCCGAAGATGCTGTTTACCAGGTCGTGGATGTCCAGGACTACAATGGGGTAATCGTCCATACCGTGGAAAATTCAAATGGACATCTTGAGATTGGGAAAGGAGACATTACCACAGGGGAGGTAGATGAAAAACGAAGGATGGCCCTTTCCAGGCACCATACAGCAACCCACATCATAAACGATGTAGCCAGAAAAGTTCTTGGAAAACATATCTGGCAGACAGGTGCCCAAAAATTTGAAGATCGTTCNNATTGAGCTTCTAGCCAACCACATGGTTATGGAAAACAAGCGAGTGGTTACCGAATGGATCACAAGAACTGAAGCTGAACAGGGATATGGATTTGGGTTATATCAGGGTGGAGTGCCTACCGGAGATAAAATAAGGATTGTAAAGGTAGGAGATGATGTAGAGGCCTGCGGCGGTACTCACTGCCTTAGCACGGGGCTTATCGGCCCGATCAAGATACTGAAAAGCGAAAGAATTCAGGACGGTGTGGAAAGAATAGAGTTTGCAGCTGGAACTGCAGCCGTGCTCTCAATGCAAAAAATAGAATCTCTCCTTACAGATTCTGCAAAAATCCTGAGCGTGCCTCCTGAACACCTCCCCATAAGTGTTGAGCGCTTTTTTGGGGAATGGAAAGACCTAAATAAAGAAAATGAAAGGCTCAAGGAAGAACTTGGTCATTCCATAGCCTACAAACTGCTAGAAGACTCTCTGAAGGTTGTAGACCTAAAGGTTATTGTGGAATTAGTTCCTGGAGCCGACATACTTGAGCTCCAAAAAATAGCCGCTGAATTCCTGAAGCACGAAGAAGTGGTAGCTCTCCTTGTCAGCGACGTTGAAGGAGTCAAGATAATAGCAGCCGCTGGAGATAAAGCTCTTAAATTGGGAATCAATGCCAATAACCTTGTTAGGGAAGTGGCAAAAATCGTTGGTGGAGATGGAGGCGGAAAACCTGCCCTTGCTATGGGCGGTGGGACTGATTCTACAAGGATCCAAGATGTTCTTGCTCGTGGACTTGAGCTCGTGAAAGAAAAATGTAAAGAAACCTCACAAAAATGAGCTAATCAAGAGAAATTGAAAAAATAATAAAAACGATGCCGAATCTTCAACCCTCGATTTTTATTACTTATCTATTCTTTGGGTTCTAATTTTGGATCTTGATTTTGATTTTTTATTTTTAGATTCTCCATCCATTGATTTTTTCCAGTTATTCTTTCAGTCACTAAAGAGCAATTCACAAAGAACTGCAGCCCCGCCTTTTACAAAGAGGTGGACTGTCTTTTTTCCGTCAAGACCTTTTTCTAACTCTTTTCGAACTTTCCAGTAGTCTTCGGGATTTAATCCCGCCCTGAGCACAACAATCCCGACATTTTTAGCTTTCAGAAATTTGTTGATCTCAATTGGATCAAAAGGACAAACCTTCAAGACGAGATAGTATTTTTTGATCATAGATTGCTTTACCAGAGTATCAGATGTAAGCAAAAGCCTCTTCTTGTCAACTTTGAAGAGCCCTAAAGTCCCCATAATAGGCCCTGCAATCTGAATCATGGATTCCATCAATTCAGGCAGAAGACCTGCTGCAACAACCGAGGGTTCAGGTTCATAGGCATAGAGTTTCATTCTTTCCGTTTCCCTTATTTGTAAAAGCGACCCGTTTTTCGAAACAAATCTTTCGCCTGAAGGGAGAGCCACAGCTATCCGGTCATACTGTTTCAGCCTACCAAAGTAAAGGGTCAGCCGGTTGAGCTGGCCATCTAAAGCTATATACTCTTTTTCACAGTCAAAAGGAATTCTATCAGGTGATATTTGGGGAGGAACTTCAAATGAAAAATTATTCGCCTTTTTCATATAAGCAAACAGCACATTTGGAATTCCGGGTTCTAAGCTTGAGACGTGCCTTTCATCTTCTTCCGCAGGGCGGAAAGGATCAGAAAAAACCACATCAACTACCGGGATTTGCTTTATTATTTTTGGGTCAAGGGCATCTCCACAGATGAATTTCACATTGTCAATTCCGTAAATCTTACAATTTTGCTTTGAATACTCGATTTTTCTGGGGTCTATTTCCAATGCATAAACGAACTCGCACTGCTGTGCAAAAAAAACAGTCTGCCCCCCTATCCCGCAGCTAATGTCGGCCAGAGTTTTACATTTCAAGCGCTGCGCCCTATAGCGGGCAATAGGTTCAGGGGTTGCAAAGCGCAGGCTCTCCTTGTCCCCATAAAGGGGCTTTTCAAATTGTTTTTTCCATGCCACATTGATCAAGAAATAGTAAATAGTTAATAGAATTTAAAGGAAACTGAAAAGGAAGAGATAAATTGCCATCCTAAACCATTGGTAATGAAATCGGAATTTTGTCCATATTTGAAGAACTTTTTTTCATCTACTACTCCAAGAACATCCCTCTTTCAAACTTAGTTTTAATAGTATACACTCCATTTGGAACAAAACCTCAACTTTTCTTCAAAATTAATTAGATAATCTTCAAAAAGTGTCATCTAACTTATCGAGGCTTGTAAGGTTCAAATTCCATAGTACAGAGGAGGTCTTTTAGTATGGAGTTTTGTTCTATTTAAGCACTTTTGCTATCCAATCTATATGTATTGCTAAATACATTACCCTTTGAGGATTTCGATAAACCCCAATTTTTGACTTGTTGTTTATAAAGCTGATATAAGCAACTTGTTGAAATGGGGAGTTTATCTAAATTTTCCATTATTAATATAATATGCCAAATTCAGTATCAAAAATTCGATCAAAAT
This sequence comes from Methanosarcina sp., assembly GCA_003157235.1. Classification (GTDB taxonomy): domain Archaea; phylum Halobacteriota; class Methanosarcinia; order Methanosarcinales; family Methanosarcinaceae; genus Methanosarcina. The sequence continues at coordinate 481 of PMJC01000327.1, read as the reverse complement.
TTTAAAAAAATAACGGTAAAAGGACGAAGAATGATCTATCAAATAGAATCATAAAACCCACTTCCACACATGCATCAAAAATGCCATTTATTTTCTCAATATGAAAGTAGCTTAAAAAGTAATATAAGTTTCAACTAATAATAATGGACAAACAGGTAAGCAAAGTCTGCATCTATGTCTCAAATAAAGTGTTGAACCAAAAAATCGATAGTATTTCAAGCAGATACTGCCAAATGGATATAAATAATAAAAAAATTAAGAGTCTCACTCTTAAGGTAACTGACATTTTTGTATACCGAATCGAACAAGCTTACTTAAGCAGTAAGACTCTTATCTGCATTTAATCTACTATTTTATAATTCTTGTTAGCTTTTGTGCTATTTCATGTTGTGCAGTGGTACTCAGAGTTACGGTACTCAACAAACTGGTACACAAACTGGTACACAAACTGGTGCCAGGGCAAGTTCACAAACAGGTACTT
>PMJC01000160.1:1328-3193 GCA_003157235.1 Methanosarcina sp. | reverse complement strand
AATTATTGGTTTGAAAGGGATCTGACCCAGATTCCAACATACCTCCTTAGCCGAATCAAGGATATCGGGCACATAACAATAACCGAACCTAAACCAGACAACATGTTTGAGATGAATCCAGAGTACGTCAAAAATGCTAAAAAGGCAAAGAAGCTGGAAGCTACAATTTCTTATTTTCATCCTTTATTTCCTACTTTGTTTCTTGAAATTGCCGAAAAGGGAGCATTTGTATCTCTTATTCTTCAAAAATCGATCCTGAAAAAATGGACTGAAGAGCACAAGATACAAACAGAAAAATTTATAAGGATGGCAAATACTAAATTTTTTGTCGGCACTGATTGTGAAAAGATTCCGGCTATCACAGCTGCAGATAACTTCATGGCGATGGTCATTTTCCCGAAAGAAGCTGCTTTCGACCGGAAATATATATTTAGCTTTGAACAAGGCGCTCTTGCCTGGGGAAAAGAATTGTATGATCATTATGAGCGGCTCTCTGTAAGAATTTATGATATCGAGAAATGCAAAGAATAAGATAAATTGAAACTAGAAGTGCACCTGTAAACAGTCATAATGCTATCAAATCTTGATTTTGACCATCGCATGAGTTTCATACAAGCCAAAAGGTATGGATATTTTATCATAAAGGATTTTTCTCTGTGTTTCAAGAAATTCAGGTTTTTTTCCATAAGCCCGCCGAGATAAAAACTTTGTTTCCACTTTTTGCCCAGTTATTTTAACCAACTTTAGTCTTTAAAAGGCAAAAGAAGGAATGATCTAAAATTAGTGTATCTAATTCCAATAGTTCCATTTTGCTGTAATGCCGAATTCAATTTTTTCTTAAAGGTTCCAAGAAAAAATTCATCCATTCGTCTTGACTTAACTTTTTTTGTAATAGCTTATCAAAAATTCAATATTGTGGATTTACAAAGTAGAAATTGTGAATAGTATACACTCAAATACGTTATAATTTTTTTTGTTTTTGATTGTATTTTTGAGTTTATATGTTTAGATACCCCAATAAGCATCTAATTTTTTTCCTAAATAAATTTGATAAATAATTACAGTACTTCGATAAATCGTAATCGATGATTGCAAAAGAAAATTTACTCCATTTATCCTAATTAAAAGCTGATGGTCAACGTAGATGCATCTTGTTCAAGTAGATATAATATCAAAAGTATATTCTAATATACATATGCCTTATTTTATTCGACATTTATGCCTGGGATTAACCACACATCATAGAATGTTGGCGTATGTACTTTGAATGAGTTAAATGCATAAACCCTGTTGTCATATCTATATTCACAATATTTCAATTACCATTCGATCAAATCTGACTCTGAAGTTATTTTTCAATGTTCTATTAATCACTGACTATCCAAAGGTTTTCAATACATATAATTCAGAGTACAGGTTCGAAGATATTCTGTGACAGATCGCTAAATCGTCATCTGAAAAAAAATCTACTTTGATATATTAAATTAAGTAAATCAACCAATTTTTGAAGAACAAATCAAACCTTTAATAAAGACCTAAAGAAGTATTATTTTTATGTTGATTTCACAACTGATCCAGTTTATGGTGAAAAAAATGAAGATCATGACATAAGTAGAAAAAGAAAAGTATCAAAGAACTACTTCAGCTCATATGCAACGAATTTTTGTTTGCTGATTTGCCCACTATTATTTATTTAAAGTTAAATCAATTTTTAAGCTACTGTCATATTAAAAAATAGATGGTATTCGTGAGCATATCTACTGGAAATGGGATAAATTGAAGAGAATTATTTTTTTGTCTAAAGTCAAGCAAGGATTTGGCATCTGTGAGGGCATTGAAAATATCTCGAGAATAAAATCCTATTG